>JAUVGS010000385.1 GCA_030593665.1 Chitinivibrionales bacterium
GGTACTTTTAAAGCACCTTATGCCGATACTGCGGATTTTGCCAGAACTGTTGATGTTGACAATGTAGATTCCGCAACCTATGCAGACACTGCGAATGTTGCGAAAAAACTACTGGTATCAGGAGGGATATTTGATGTGCCGGACACCCTTGAGTTTGGCAGCGACAATGCGCGATTGTCAACAATGGTTAATGCTACGTATCCACGTTTAAACCATGTAAAGCTCTCTATTCCGACCTTATCACATGGCAGGTATTTGTATTTATCACAGGATTCCTTATCGGGAATTCTCGGATGTAATTTAGATAATGTACCCCTCCATGGAAAATACAGGATCATGGAATTCGGTTTTCGTTTATCTACCTTTTTTGCAGGAGGGATTCGTTTAATCGGGCATGTGTGGGATCCTTCAAAACATTCAACATCAATTATTACTTTCCATACAAAACCAAGCTATACCGGGGCTGAATGGGAATCGCTTGAACGGATGCGTATTGATGAATCTGGGAATGTTGGCATTGGGACAACGACGCCTCAGGCACTACTTTCAATTGGAAGCCCCAAATTTTATGATACCCCTTTATCTCTTGAAAATGATCACGGTAAAGTAGATATCATTATAAAAAGTGCTAAACCATCTCTGGAAGCTGCAGGAAAGGGGAGTCTATATATCTGTACGGGTTCTGGAGAGCTCTATATCAATACTGATGGTAATGCAACATGGAAGAAGGTATTAACGGATTAAATGATTAACAGAAAAGGATTAGAACTTTTTATGAAACCAATCGGTGCGATATTAAATGTTTTTTGTTTTTTCTGGATCACCGGAACAGCAAACGGACAAACCCATCTCAGCGGAGAAATCGGCGGCAGAGAATTCTTTCCTGAAAACGGGCCTTTTGTCGTTGACACAACACTTACTGTTGCCGAAGATAAAGAGATAGTAATCCATGAAGGAGCAATTTTTCTTTTTAAAGAATTTACCGGAATAGATATTAACGGCAGTATCGTGGTGGAAGGAACAAAGGAGAAACCGGTTATCTTTACCTCTGTTAATAATGCCGACTACAATGATAATGCCCCGGCATTTCCGAAAGCTTTCGACTGGAACGGTATTCAGGTCAATAACAGGGGTGGTGAAGCAGTTTTTAAATACTTCAGGCTCAGATACTCCACCTTTGGCATCAAGTCAAAAAATCTTGAAATCTCTGTTGTCCAGGGCCTGTTTGCTCAAAACGGACAGTTCCATTTCACGATAAACGATAACATCATTGAAGTTCCCGAAAACGAACTTTTTTCATACAATGTCCCGGAACCGCCGGCGGTTGCTACGGTTGTTGACACAACAGAACAGGTAGAGCAAACCGTTATAACGGCTGCGAAAAAGCGTGACGGGAAAAAGATAAAAAAGATTATCGGCGGTGTTATCGCAGGAGTGGGTCTTGTTGGTTGTGGCGTGGGCGGATATTACGCCTATGATGCCGGTGAACAATATGACAAATATTACACCATGCCTTTGACGGATCATGAACAGAGAGAAAGATACCATAACGACTATATCCGATCCTGGAATACCGCTGCGGTTTCTATTCCTTTAGGCGCTGCGTGTATTGTCGGCGGTGCAGTGGTGTTTTTCTTTGATACGATTAAAGAGAAAATCGTCAAACGAAAAGAATCCAGGGAAAGTAAGACCATAATAAAAGTAACACCTCGCGAAGATGGTGGTGTACTGGAAATACAGCATTCATTTTAACAAATATATGATCGCAGGGGAATAATTCATGGTGAGACAAAAATCGTATGATGTACCGGGTGTTATAGCCGGGGTGATATTACTTTTTATAATCGGCTATACGGGATGTAAAAAGGATATATACAATCCTTTCGACCCGAATAGTAACGACTACCAAAAACCGCGAATAACCTATCTTTCTCTGGTTGACAGCAGTGAATTTTTAAACGATACGCTCCCGGTTGCCTGGCAGGCAAACCATCCGGAGTACTGCTTATACAGCTACAAATTCCAGGAGAACGAGCCGTGGAGCGGCTGGGGATCAGCGACTTCACTGAAGGAAATACTTTCGGACGGCAACTATGCATTCCAGGTCAGTGTCAGATATCACAAAGGGGTGGATACCACCATTGCATCCGCTTCTTTTATTGTCAATGCTCTGTCATCTTCTGCGGTGTATTTATATCCGCGAAAACAGATAGTCACCGATTCGAATCCGAGCGTGTCGTTTACCGTATGCTGCAAAGCGCTCAGTCCCTGCACGGCAATGGAGATACTGGTATCGGGATCACCCCTGGGTTCGGTTAGCTTCACCGACACTACTATGACCAACAGTTTTGTCCTGTTTCACGACAACCTGATAGATGTCGGAATAAGTCCGTTTGACCGGCCGATAGCCGGCACCAGGTCATTTTTAACAATTACGGTTACCCCGCCGGCAACAGCGGACACAAGCATTATAGAGATAACCGTTCCTAAAGCGGAAATGATAAATGATTCTGTGCAGATCTCTGTTATTGTGAATGAAGTGAAAGGCGCTTTTATTATCAGGCAATAACAATCCATATTTGATAATGGAATTATATATGAAAAAAAATCTATGTACAATTATGTTGTTGGTAACAGGATTCTTACTCATATCAGGACATGCGGGAGATAATGTCGTCTACCTATCGACCTTCTCCTCCGGACAGGGGATTTCAAAAAGCGGTACTGATACGTCTCTTCACTCGCTTGTCGGGCAAACCTGCACCGGCAGAACCTCTTCGGACAGTTTAGTTCTCTATAGCGGGTATTACAATTTCCCCTTTATCCAGACAGCGATTCTCAACGATCCGCCAACAATAGTCTCGCCTGTTGTTGATACGGCATATAAAGGGAACTATTACTCATATCATGCGCAGGCGTATGATCCGGACAATAAAACCCTCTCGTTTTCCTTTAATAATCTGCCCTATAGTTTTGTTGGCCAGGGTGATTCGGTGTTTTCGTATCTGGTGATGCAGAGCGCTGACACCTCTTTTATGATTATTGCCTCTGACG
>JAUVGS010000287.1 GCA_030593665.1 Chitinivibrionales bacterium
TTCTTATTGGCTCCTTTGGCTCGTGGAAAACCCCCTTCCTTGCTGTCGTGACGCTTCTTGTTACCCTGATATGGTCGCTCGGAGTTATCAGCTTAACCATACATCAACTGAATTTTGTATCAATAATTTTCGTAATTATTCTAATCGGCCTGGGTATTGATTTCGGCATCCATTTTATCTCCGGATTCCGGGACGGCCTCCAACAGGGGCTCTCAGTTGAGGATGCCGTTGTTTTTATGTACGAAAAGTACGGAACCGGTGTGGTAACCGGCGCCTTTACCACTGCCTGTGCTTTTCTTACCCTGGCACTGACAAAATTTGATGTGCTCGCTGAAACCGGTATAGCCTGCGGCAGCAGTATTCTTGTCTGCCTTGCAGCGATGCTGGTCGTGTTGCCTGTGCTGCTTGTGTGGAACCATAAAGGATATTCAGTGACCGGTACATTGTTCCGTAAAATTCATCTGGGCAGTATACCGGCAGGCTACTCTGCAATAGTCAAGGTGATCGGCAGGGTGTGGGCGATACTCTTTGCCGGAATCCTGAATACTCTCTTTCGCTTTGGTTTTCTTGAAGGAATCGGACGATATTTGCAGAAGGTGCCTGTTGCGGTAACCGTGCTCCTTGTTGCCTTTGCCATATCGGTCCTATCGTTGATGTCAATGAAGACCATCCCCTTTGAATACAACATGATGAACCTGGAGGCTGAGGGTATTATGTCTGCTGTCAACCAGGAAAAAATCCTCGACAAGTTCAACATGTCGTCCGATGTACTTCTGATTCTTGCCACCGACCTGGAGGATTGTAGAAAAAAGGTAGATGAACTGAAGGCAATCGGTGATAAAACAAACCTGATCGGCAGGATTGACGCAATTACCGAGTTTCTTCCCGCAGAGCAGATACAGCGCGGGAACACCGTTGTTCTGCAATCATTTAAGAAGCAACTGCAGGGGCAGAGTGTCGATTATGAAATAACGGAGGACCAGAGAGATACAATTGTCTGGGAACTGGAGCGCCTTCATAAAAACATTGTGGAGATAGGGGAGCTTTCAATTGCTTCGCGCGGCGAGAACAACAATATTCTGCAGAAGTGCGATGAGATAGTCGGTGAAAAAGATGAAGAAAGTTTTATTCTCAGCCTGGCAAGGGATATTAAAACGAACCCCGGAACCGGAAACAACCTCGCATCATGTCAGGTTATTACGGCAATTGAAATGAAAAGAAGTCTGCTTACAAAGTGTATTGACTCCATTGTGACTCTGGAAACACTGCCGGAAGACCTGCGTAACAGGTATGTAAGTCCGAAAAACAAAAACCTGCTGATTACCCTCTATTCACGGGAACAGATATTTGACGAACAGGTGCTCAACCGGTTTATAACACAGATAAAGAAGGTCTCCGGCGCCGTGACCAGTACGGCAATCAACGGATTCCTGTTCCTGCGACTCACCATCACCGAGGGACGAGCAGCGACACTCTGGGCGATTATTGCCATCTGTATTCTTTTGCTTATCGATTTTCGTTCCCTTGCTTATACAATCTTTGCGGTGATACCGCTGCTTATGGGCGCTTCATGGATGTTTGGCGCCATGGCTATCCTGGATGTAAAGTTTAACTTTAATAACCTGATGGCATTTCCCCTGATTCTTGGTATCGGTATAGACGACGGCGTTCATATTCTTCACCGGTATATCGAAGAGGGGAAGGGGAGTATGGTCCGGGTGATGAAATATACGGGGCGGGCAGTGTTGCTCACTTCGCTCACCACCATCATTGCCTTTGGTGTCATGGCCCTCGGTTCCAGGCGCGGATTGGCAAGCTTCGGACTGATTATCGCAATCGGGGTCGGGTGTTGTTTTGTCACGTCGGTTTTTGTATTGCCTGCGATTATTACCTTGTATGAAAAATTTTCAAGGATCTAAGAATTAAAGATTTTTAAATATCGTAATAGCCGAAAAAAAAGGTTCAACTATGTGTAACGAAGGTGTAAAAGTAGCATTTGACAACACAACCCCCGAGATTATTAATTAGCATGTGTCAATATCACGCCCGGGGGATAGCACCATTCAAGGTGTCGATGGTTTGGTGTTAAATATTCCGGTATTACTATTCTCCATGAAAGTTCTATTTAATGCAAATTTTTTCTAATAGCTTATTCTTATTGGACACTATTGAAACATAGTAGATTCCGGAAGAAATAGAGGAAATGTCAATAACAGGATCGATGGTATTCTTAATAGTCAGTATATCCTGCCCTCTTACATTAACCATCCTGAAATTATAAACACACTTTTCAACTCCTGCAATGGTAAGTTTGCTGCCCGAAACAGAAAAATGCATTTTTGAAACCGATGTAATTGATTTCGTATCCATTGTGATGCCGGTAGTTTCAGTAATATGAATTGTAATAATAGAGGTGTCCGGTTCACCACTAACCCCGGGATCAGGATACGCCACAACGATAAGTTGGTAAACTTTCTGTATGTCGTAATCAAGATCGGCACCTGCCGCAACGGTTATCTCATAGGGTGATTGATCGGAAACTTCGAATTCGGGAATAGTGTTTATTACTTTGAGATTTGTTTGAGAGGTATTCGATGAATTAACAATAATTTCGCCAACAACAGTTCCCGTAGGAGAATGTTCCACTACGGTGAATGTCTGTTCAACGGGTATGTCTACTGTTATGGTATCGGGAATAACAACGGTAAGTCCTCCCGAGCCGATTTCATACAAGACACATTGATCCGGAACAGTAGCGGCGAAAGAGGTAATCCAGAAGTGATTAAACGCGCCATATCCCATTCCCTCAACATTGCCGGCTTTCCCGTTATATTTGTTTAGCGAGACCTCTTTCCAGGTGCCGCTTTCGTTGCTCACGACAGCGATAAAATCGGCAAGCATCTCGGAAAGATAGAGAGTTGTTTTCTCCTTTGTCGCAACAACCTCCAATCCATCAAAATGATTATTTTGTATTACGGAATTTGAAACTTTCTCAAAGGTAAACACCACATCCCACGTTCGTGTTGTTTTGTTAGGTGTGTAGATAGCTCTTCCCTCTTTTGTACCGGTATTCCTGTTTGATGCGTACCAGACATCATTTACCTCATCGTATCCCAACACACTCATCCCCTGGTCATAGAGGAGGCCGGTTGCTTTCGCGTCAAAAATCACCGACGTTTTTTCTGTGGCAAAATCGAAAAAGAAAATATCGTCCGAGTTAATGTTAGGACCGCTAATCTCCGGACCCGAACTTCTGCCGAGAAAATAGATACCCTTGGCGGTAGCAAAAAATTCCCCCGCTGCGTTTATGGCTAGTTTTGGTACCGAATACGATTTAATGTACTTAAGAGTTCTTGCCAGAACAGGCCCGGAAAAGTCAGGGTTATCAGGATGTTGAGATCCCTTGGAAGGGTCTGCAATAGTCACCGTATAAACATCAATAGAACATTGTATACCCACCGCGTTTGTTCTGTTTACGTAGATGAATTCTCCGTATGAATCGACATCGCCACCACTTTTAAACTCACTCGAATTTAACTTAAATTCGGAATAGAGATAAAACTCTCCGGGATTTTGCCAGGACCAGGTAATATCCTGTGCGAATACTGTTGATAGAAAGAGAGCTATACTTAAAAAAGTACAGACCATCCTGATAGTATGGTTCATGAGATACTCCTTCATAATTACTTCAGTATTTTAATTGTTTTTGTAAAGGTTTTAGTTTTCATTCTGCACAGATACATTCCGGTAGCAAACAATGTCCTGTTTAGCGAAATGGAGTGATATCCCGCTTTCACATTGCCATCGACCAGTATGCCCGCGAGTTTGCCCTGCATTGTGTAAAGTTTTAGGGTGACCTGCGGGAGGCTGCCGCCAGTCATCGGCACAGTGAAAAACACGTTTGATCCGGTGGCGTGTAAATCAAACGATACCGGCATTGTTAATGAATTCGAAATTGGTG
>JAUVGS010000437.1 GCA_030593665.1 Chitinivibrionales bacterium
TCAGAATTATTTTTTTACTCTCAGCAACGCCATCAGCCTTGAATTGAACAACATACAACCCGCGATTCAGGCTATTTAGCGAAACAATCCTACTCTCCCTGTCCATAGCAACACTTTTAACAAGCCTGCCGGAAAGACTAAAAAGTTTGACTGTCGCGTTCTTAACCGCACCACTATTGGTTATTGTCAACATCCCGGAATTGTTAACCCTCATTGTAAATGCCGGTTTAAGTGAAGCAGGCGTAACAGCGTCGTTTATATTTACCGGATCAGTCCAGCCGTCATTGAGACGGGCGTGAAGAAGTTTATCACGGGTACTTGATGTCGCGCCATTCTTCGCGTAGTCAACATATCCCGATGACAATTGATATTTGTCTTCGAGGAGATAGTGGTAATGGTTATACACCTGCTGAGCACTCCCCATCTGATTACTGGTAAATGTTATTGTTCCACCGGAACCTTTGTTTGAATAGGGCGTTCCTCCTCCAAGCGACCCTTTGTATAACCAATTATTTCCCTGAAAATAGCGGGGAGCCGGATCATCATAAAAAATCTTGCCATAATAATCAGCATACTCAGTATACCCATTCTGACACCAGAGTGTATACGCTATCTGGTGGGATGTGGCAACACACATGCCCATGTGCCCCTGGTCCCTGTTTATCTCATGATACTCACCTGGAGTATGATGACTGTTAATAGTCAGTTCAAGGAGACTTATGTGTTCCTGTCCGAAAATTGGTTCAAAATTTGTGCTGCCATAGGGACCATATCGTTTATCATAGAGCAGGTTTACGCCGCTATTAAAAACTGTTGTGTCATTCAGATAAATTCCCGCCTGCAAACGGCCCATTGCGACATTAAACGCCTGATTCTGTCCGCCCCATGGCCCGCCGGTTGTCCCCCGCCATCCCAGGGTCATGGGCGTCAGGACTTCACGGGTGTAGGTGTCAAATTTCTTGATATCGGCGTCTGACCAGCCTGAACCCTTACCGTTTACCGTAGCATTTCTAAGTAGATCAGCCGATTCAAACCATTGATAAATCCAATGGGTAATATGAAGATACGGATAAAAATCGATTCCCTGAGCCATAAGAGACTTGTTTGTCGTTGAGTATGCATTGAGAATCTTGATTGCCGCGTTAGCGTAACTTTGCTCTCCGCCGACTGCCCAGACCAGTGCAAGTTGATAAAGCTTTACCCTGTCTTTCTGCCAATACCCTTTGTGCGTTGAGTTTTTCATATTCATAGTATCCACGGGATTCGGCGTATAACTGGTACTTGTATTTTTATAACTTGACCATGCACTTGCCATCGGGTGGCCCGAAGTTTTGATATTCTTTCGAACTTGATCAAGCTGCCCCTGCGTTGCTGCAATACCGGGATTACGAAAAGCACCCGGATCTTCCGCTCCGCTGACAATAACAACAGCCCAGCCGTGATCGTGGCCCTCTCCGTTAGAGAGATCTCTCAGGTACATGCGAAACACATGCACACCGGGAGTGGCAATCCACTTATGACCGTCTTGCCAATTTGAATTTTCACCATCCCAAATATGATCTGTCCGGTTGGAAGAGACATCCTGTTTGTAATGAATAGTAACTTCATCCCCCGGATCAGCATACAGCAACCCTTCGCCGTCATTAAACCACACATGAGCGTAATTAGCAAAACTTGCCGAAGTAATAAGCAAGAGTGCCAGAACGGTTGAATAGCCTTTATGCTTCCGCATAGATCCCTCCTGTTTAATTAGTTTTTTTTTTTTTCAAATTTAGAAAAACAACCTCTACTCAAAAAGCCATTTTACCATATTTTCAAACAAATACCATCCATCGCCGCTCAGCGCACAGGCCCCTTTTCCATTTGTCAAAAACGCGCCCCGCTTGGCCGGAGCGATCAAACCGGCCATTTGACTTCCCTTCTCATAACAGAAAACAGTCGCACTGTCTATGGTTCCGGGTGCTACGGCAATTTTCTGAGCGCCGATTTTGGGATTACCCCACTCTAAATTGATAGAATCGGAATACATGGCAACACTACCGGACAACCCGCCTGCGACACTATGTGACGGGTCATATATGTCATTTTTCATTTCCAGTGACAGCTTTCCAAAGTCTACGCCTTTAACCGTATCTGTCATGCTCAGGTGGCCTAACAAATAAACCTCCATGGTAAGAATCGGAATAGATGCATCCCTGAAGATTAAACTGAATTGGTGAGCATCGGTGATCGTTGGGGAGACGACAACTGCCGTCATACCGGTTGCATCGGAGTTAGTAACAAAAGAGTCATAGACGGTGGTAACGGAGATTCCCATTTTCTCTATTTTTTCAATGATAAAAGAACGTGCGCTATCCTGTTCAAAATCTTCATATTTTGCGACAAAGAGTATAGAAGCCTGAATAACCGTATCATTCGGTATAACGGAGACACTATCCTTCAGGACAGCAATAGCACCATTAACAGAAGATTTGATCACCGGTATAATCCCTGCCGGAACTGAATCAAGATAGACCGTTTTCGCGGTAACCTTTTTATAAATATCGGTACCTTCAATAAACAGGTATCCGTTAGCCGTATCGACCGTATCGGATAATACAACTTTTATTGTGCCTACAGCCTTGAGTGTATCCGCCAGATCGGCAATTGTATCATTTTCAATCCACAAACCTTTACGCAGCAAACCGACACTGTAAGCTCGGTAAAGAGCCAGAATATTATATCCCCCGGTATCAGAAAGGCTGAAACCAT
>JAUVGS010000202.1 GCA_030593665.1 Chitinivibrionales bacterium
ACAGGAAAAAAGTATCACTGTACCGATACAGAGTAGTAACAATAGTCTGCGGTTATTCATATCATTACCCATAACAATTTGGTATTCTTTAAAAAGTAAAACTAATGGCAAATAGTGTCAATCCGGCAAGACCAATCCCATAAAAGATAAACATTTTCTTCATATGGTCATTCGTTTGATCTTTTTCGTTTTCCCAGTCTGCGGATGTGTATTTCATTTTATCCTCATCATCAAACTCATTGATATCCTCGAAATGCCCTTTTGTAGAGATATAATCCAGGTGTTCTTTAGCGCCAAATACGCCTCCACAAAAAGTGGTTATCGCACTGCCGAGGCGGAATAGTACTTTTCCTGCGACCCTTTCTTTCTTTTTCGGCTCTATAATTAAACTCACTTTTGCATCCTCTTTCTCTTCCGGTTCTTTCTCAGGTTCTAAAATCAACGAAATTTCCGGCTCAGGTTCCTCTTCCTGAGGGGCTTCGACTATCGGTTGCTCTTCAATAATATCAGGCAGAGCCGCTTCTTTACTCATTTCATAGTCGTAACTGTAGGGCGAGGTGACTAAGATTTTTTCGCCCTGAATAGTCACATCAGCATTACCATTCTCATGAAACACACATTCTCTGATGGCTATCTTCCGGGTAAGACTTTTTATACCGAAAAGTGAATATTGTAGTATACTATGTTCCAGGACACTTTCGGCCTCACCCTGGTTGATAATAATACCATCCCAGTCAAACGCCGCAGGTTCAAGAGATGACGATGGATTATAGAGTGTATCATTCTCAGAAGTAAAAACAATGGGCTCATCCATAGTGCCTTCGACCCGAATAGCACCGTTGATCGTGATACCGGTAAAATTCTTAAACAGGAAAACAACCCCTTTTTCAACAATGGTATGTCCGCCTTCTTCAACCTCTAACGGCCCGGTAACCAGGTAGGGCGCCTCACCCTTTGTAACGGTTGGCGGAAGCACCCCGGTAAGGGGAATAAAATTCAATTCTGCACGTGTGGCCACTATACACCATAGCAGTAAACCAATGACCCGGGTAAGAAAAGTATATGTAAATACCTTCACGTGTATCACCTGCGGTTTAGTTATCATATCCTTATTCAAATTCAATTTTACTTAATCTTCTGATCTCGTTGTTTGCTTTCAGGAACCAGGGGTGGCTTTGATTGCCGCGAAATTCACTTTTCACTTTAAACCAGCTTTGCTGGGCAGTCTTCTGCTTTTCAGGGGTAGGGTTGTTTTCAAAAATAGCGGTGTGACATTTTGCCGAATAGTAAAGCACTTCCTTATAGAGCACTCTCTTGTTAATTAATACCGTTGGTGCTGTTTTAATAATACCCAATATCCAGATGGCCCGCTGATATTGTCTTGACTTAAAAAGAAATATTGCTTTTGACAGATAAAATTCACCATCGTTAATATGGTTGTTGTCAAAATATGATTTATTAACCTTATTCATTCCAACCAGTGCACGATGTTTCAACAAACGCGCCTCCTTCGTACTGGCCTGTGCACGCGGCAAAGTGTTATAGATATCCAGAACGGCGGTATAATTGTCAGCGGCATCCTCAGCTTTCAATGCCGCGATCACATCGTCGGCAAAACGCCCCCTTGGCATTTTGTCAAGCATTGTGTCGGGGCGTTTTCCCCGGGCAGTGATATCTTTTGCCGAGTTTCGGGTTTGACTCGACGCCATCGTCGCTTTCGGGCTGCTTTTCTCATAAATACTTTCTGGCGGCTTCCTGATCAGCGCGATATTTTTATCACGTACGATCCTTTTTCGCGCCTGCGGAGTTACCGTCTTTTCCAGTCGTTCAGATTGAGATGCTTTTCTCAAATCCTGCCAGTCACGTTTTTTCACCTGTTGCTGAACCCGCTGCCCCTGAGGCTTTTTCTTCGTCTCCACCTTTTTTACATCCGCCGCAACCGTACCTGATAGCAACTCGCGATCGGAAGAACGGGGAATGCGGATGAAGAGATATACCCCCAGAGCAACAACGCTAAAAGTTATAAGTGCAATACCGGCAATAAGTCGAGCCGGAATTTTTCTTTGGGTGAGGAATGTATCTTCTTCGAAACTTTCACCACGTGCATATGCGGCAATTACCTGTTCAGGACTTCGCAAGGTAAGATTCTCATGTATCTTTTCAAGCTCGATTAACACATCACTGATATCCTGGGGACGCTTATTGATATTTAAATGAAGGCACTCATTAACGAGCCTGTCTAATTTTGCCGGAATAGGTAAATTAAACGATGCAAGCGGCCTGAATTCATTCTTCAAGCGTTTTCGCACCAGCCGGGTAATATTTCGATCAGGGAATGTTCTTTCTCCCGTAAACATCTCATACAAGATACAACCAAGTGAAAAAATATCAGCACGTGGATCGACATCATCTTCCTCCAACTGCTCAGGCGCAAGGTACTGCATAGAGCCTATTACTTTACCACTTGAGGTGCTCGGTGCAACATTGGTCGGTGTGGCAACACCGAAATCTGTCAGGCGAACGATACCCTCACGAGAAAAAAGAATATTCCCCGGTTTCAGATCGCGGTGAAGTAATCCCGTATAGGATTGATTATTCACCTTGTATTCATGGTGATGGGTATACTCCAGAGCCCTGGACACGATTATCGCTATTGCGGTGCACACTTCTAAAGGAATTTTTCCCTGTCTTCGAATGAGTTCACCCAGTGATATACCATCGATCATCTCCATCTCAATATAGGGGAGTTCGTTCCACTCACCAACATAGTGAATATCAATTATATTGGGATGATCAAGCTGCGCCGTAACTTTCATCTCTTTTTCAAAACGATCCTTGTTTTCCTGGGTGCTGTTCGGACGCAGAAGTTTTACCGCTCTTTTCACCCCGAGTTTTTCATTCCAGATTTCATACACAATAGCCATGCCGCCTTCGCCGAGGATACCGGTCACCACACCCGATCCCATTTTCACCGGCTTGGTGCCGTCCGGAAGAACAACAACACCCGTGTCACCTGACGGTTTTGAAATTTCCTGAACTGATTTTTCCGTTACCGGCAGCGATATAACTTTCGTATCCTCGTCCCGTGACGGATCATAATCTGACATATGTCCTGCATCCCGCTTAAAATTGCGCAATCCGTTTTAA
Source organism: Chitinivibrionales bacterium (assembly GCA_030593665.1). Next base: position 3,148 of record JAUVGS010000202.1, read on the forward strand.
TGAGATTGCCTAGACTTATAATTAATTTCTACACCCAGAGGTAATTGTAAAAGTCGTATCTCCTCTTCCCCAAACCTCCTGCGGGGAGTAATTTTGACTACATTGAACAATATTACGACTTATGCAATTACTTCCCTAGTATAACTATATAATATATACGATCAAAATGTAACTAATTAGTGCTTGGCCGAAAACATATGTTTTAACCAGTCATTCCGGCTTGTCCGGAATCTTTTTTCTAAGATTAGTTAAAAAAGGTCTTCGTTACAAAAGAGTATTTTAGCCCGGATAAACTGTTTTAATTCCGTTTAACGGGGTTTTAGACCTGCAAAGCAGAGGATAAATCCCCCGCTAGGCCGGACTATAAACCTTCACGACAGAATTTCCTGATGTAAAGAAACCCATGAAAATCATTTCTTAGTATTAAAACAACGTGTGATGCAAAATATGCTGGTATTGTATAAACCATTTATTATAATGTGGTATACTATAAAAATAAAGAATTTTTGGTGCAGAGAGTAATTTATTTATAATATATTTAGATTTTCTGTAAATTGCTATTTTTCTACAGCAGCTTCTTTTCTCCTTTTAAATTAACCGGTTAGGCTATTCATCCCAGTCACTGAAATCTATTATTCCATCATCTGCCTGGTTTTCAGACACTGATTCATCCTCTGTATTTGTATCGTTTTCAGCATCAGGTATAAGTGAACTGGCCGGTAGCTCTTTATTATCCCCGGCACCCTCAAAAAAGCTGCTATGGGGTAAAATCGCCGTCTGGTACTCCAGAGCTGTCTCTGTCAGGTCTCTTAAAGGTGTTGCAGCGCCCTCCGCCATCCATCCTGAAGCGCCATATCCGGAATTATTCGAATAATTATCCTCTTTTCGCGCGGCAAACTCAATATTCCGTTCACTGCATCCTTTAGCCGGTGAACAACCGCTACTGATTATATTATCCTCGATAAATTGTGCCCTCTTTTCGTACTGTTCTGACTCTTCTTCAGGATGAATTATATAAGGTTTACCTGCCCCGTCAAAAATATTACGACGGATAACACAATTTGAATCTGTATCCAGTAAAATACTGCTCTTTGAATCAGCAATACTCCTTTTTCCGTCATTTATGCATGTGTTTAATTCAATAATTGTATTACCATGCAAATGCTGATTACCATTTGACTTTGCAGAAACAGAAATGGCCTGCTGTACACTACGGATAATACAGTTATTAGTGATGGAACAATCAATACCCGCAACAGAAATCCCCGTTTCGCAATCTATAATTCTATTGTTACAGATACTGTCAAGATTACCATGCACAATTGAGACACCTCTTTTTTTGCAATTGGTTATGACATTTCCCTGTATAATAGTATCACCACATTTTATCCGAATACCATCACACATACAGTACCGAATCACATTATGCTCGACAATATGGCTGTAACTTGTTACCTGAGTACCATGGGTGCCTACCACAATTGCACAACCATAACAGGAAAAATTGTTTCGTCTAAACACATGATTCTTGTTGGGTTCCGCCTCTTCTTCCGTGTCACCCTCAGAAATCATCAATCCTATGGGTGTATCAGCGAGGTTGCCTGAGAAATACTTCTGATCAATTTCAAACACACAATCTTCCACCACATTACACTGAGCGCCTGCCCCTCCGAAGAAAAAAGTGCAGGCAGCCTTGTTATCAATCCCGCAGTTAATAAAGTGCAGATTAGT
>JAUVGS010000313.1 GCA_030593665.1 Chitinivibrionales bacterium
CCGACGAACACATTGAGGAGACTCCTGTTCATCGCTTTGCACATGGCGTGGGTGAGAATTGTACCGGAGGAAGCTACGGTAGCGCCACAGGCAATGAGGAGATTGTTCTGCATCACAATACCGGTAAGCGCTCCTGCCAAACCGGACGTGGCGTTAAGGAACGATATAATTACAGGCATATCTGCTCCACCGATTCGTATTGTGAATATGACGGCAAGTATAATTGACAGAAAGAAAATGGTGATGAGGAGATACATATTGGGCGAATTATTGTTATGTATTATTACCCCACCGATAACAGCGATCATCAGCCCGTTCAGGAGAAGGATGAGATTATGGCCCGGAAGAAATGTCGGTATTGTTCTCATCTTGTTTTCAAGTTTAGCGCTTGCAATCATGCTTCCACTGAATGTTGCGGCACCGACAATAAGTCCGAGTATTCCCGCTGTTTTATGTATTGCATTAATATCAGCGGTATCTCTGGTCAATTCGATAAAGGCAACCAGAAAAGCGGCCAATCCTCCCGCACCGTTCTGAAAAGCCACCAGTGCCGGCATTTTGATCATACCCACCCGCATCGCCACAATCCAGCCTGTTACCGCACCAAGAAATAATGCGGTGATCACGACTTCCAGGTCAATGATACGGTTCCGGAACAATAGCAGAACAAGTCCACAGAACAGAGCGAGGGCCGCTGTCAGGTTCCCCAGGCGCGCGGCGCCGGGAGTGCGGAAGCAGCGTATTCCCACTAAAAGAAGAATTATTATTGCAGAATCAATTGCCAATTGTAAATACGTGCTCATTACTTGCTAATCCCCTGGATTGTATAAATAAATGCTGTCAACGGAATTTTATCTTTATTACCTGTCGTTATATCTTTGCCGGAAGCCTATCCTATTTAGTGTCTGTCCGGAAAGGTCATTCCCGCATGTTTTTAGCGGGAATCCATGCCTTGATTTGCCCCAAAAAGCTAGATTCCGGCCTAAAAGCATACCGGAATGACGGCAAACAGGCACTTTTCGGACAAACACTATTTAACTTTTTTCTTCTTGAACATTTTAAGCATACGTTCCGTTATAAAGAACCCTCCGAAGAGATTGAAAACGGCCATAATAATTGCAAAGGAGCCGAGAATCTTGGTGACCATATCTGTTTTTGATTTAAATATGAGAAGAGCACCAAGCAGGATTACCCCGGAAATCGCATTCGTCATCGACATCAATGGCGTATGAAGCAAAGGTGGAACCCGCCTTATCAGGAAATATCCGATAATAAAGACAATTACAAAAACGGTAAACAGTGTAATTAACTCACTCATTTAGAACCTTCTCTGAGTCGTGTAAGTAGTAACTTTTTATAACTCCTCCATAGCTTTAATGGCGCCTTTGAAATGAATCTTTCCATCTTTTGTAACAAGGGAGTGCTTAACTATCTCATCCTCCATGTCAAACTCGTTAATACCTTTTTTAAAAAGATTTTCTACATAATAAAACAGATTGTTGGCATAAAGCCAGCTTGCATGTGCTGCCATATGACCGGGGATATTCGAAACTCCGGAGATAGTAACCTCATGTTTTTCAATCGTGCTGCCCGCTTCAGTTATTTCACAGTTACCACCCTGATCAATTGAAACATCAATAATTACCGAACCTGGTTTCACCTGCATAACCATCTGTTCTGTAATAAGCACCGGTGCAACTTCTCCGGGAACCAGTGCACTTAAGATAATTGCATCAGCTTCCTTTACAGGGGTTTCCAATTCTTTTTTCTCTTTTTCAATCCAGTCGGATGGTAATGTTTTTGCATACCCTCCCTCTCCAAGTGCCAGATTCGCAGGCACCTCAAAACCGGCGACTTTTGCACCAAGACTCATTGCCTCTTTCCGCGCTTCTTCACGGATATCTACAACCTTCACCAGCGCACCCAGTCTCTTAGCCGTTGCAATAGCCTGTAAACCGACAACACCACTGCCAATAATTAAAAATATTGCCGGTTTGATAGTACCAATGGCCGTGCCGATCATGGGAACAAATTTCTGCATTCGATTAGCAGCGTCTAAAACAGACCGGTAGCCGGTAACGGTACTCATTGAGGTAAGTGCATCCATTTTCTGAGCCCGTGATATTCTCGGTATGCCATCCATGGTAAACGAAGTGATGTTCTTATTACAGAGTGCCCTTACCATTCCATGGTTGTGTGGCGCTGCAGGATGTAAAAAGGTTATTACTATGCCATTGCTACGAAGCATCTCAACCTCGTCTTTTCCTGTTTTTTCATTGAAACAGGGTTGCTTGACTTTGAGTATAATATCCGATTTTGCAAAGAGCTCTTCTACATTATCTATAATTTGCGCACCGGCATTTATATACTCATCATCCGAAACATAAATGCCACACCCGGCAGATGATTCTATAAGCACTTCAAATCCCATATGTATATATTTTGTAACTGTTTCAGGTATTGCCGCTACCCGTTTTTCTTCAGGCAATATCTCCTTAGGTATTCCAATCCGCATTGGTACCTCCTCATTTTAAAGGAAGAATGACGATTGTTCCTGTGGTTATTAACCTTTTAGCCTGGTTAAACATTTTTCAATACACACTTGTAAAAAGGGAGGCTGGGTTGAACTGAGAATGGATTCCATATTTTCAATAATTGCTTTCGTTGTGATCGTTTGAGAACCATTCAATACGTCGAATTTTTTTTCAGCCAACTCAACAAGTGCTGAGGCTGCCATGATCCTGACTTCATAATAGATAGTATTGTCTGTCATTATGTTTAACGTGCTCAACATAAGATTCTCGGTGGGATTTTGCACGTATCCTATATATTCAAGGGCCATTTCTCTTAACCGCCAATTATCAGGATATCGAAGTATCCGAACGAGCTCTTCCTGACAATCATCCAGCCTTTCTTCTTTCTTCAGTCCTTCGAGTTTTTCACCTACCAGGTCCCAATCCACAAGATTTCCTAAAGTCAAAGATTCCATGGCTGGGCTCCTTTGTGAAAGGTGATTAAATAACCATGCATATTTATAATTTCTTTTACATCATTACATTGCAACTGTTTAATACTTCTACATACAATGCAGATAATTATCCACCAGGTGTTTTATCTCATTCTGCCGGTGATATAACCGTTCGCTGAGCTCGATATCGTGGTACGATTTCAGTTTATTGATTATATTGTCAATTGTTCCTGCAGGAAACACATTATCCCTTTCAAAATACTCTCGTTTCTCCTGTAAATGATCCGCAGACTCCCAACACGATGTTGGAAGATGCTCAAGGCTGTCCAGCCGTGCTTTATGTTCCTTCTGAAAAATATTCACGTCCACATACAGCTCTTTCGCCAAATCCAGAGCGTTTTCCATTTCCAGACCATGCCGGGCCGCAACAACCAGACCTGCAAGGAGCAAATAAACGTCAGCAGAACCGTCAGGCGCCCTGAACTCAAAGGTCTGCTTTCCCGGAATTTCAGGAAGCTCACTGGTATCCTGAGGATTTGCATCTGCAATCATGTTTGATTTTGTTGTCCACCCCAGGGGTACCCTTACCAGTACGGAACGGTTCCGGTCACCCCAGCAGATAGTTGTCGGGGCCTCCTGATGAGGGACCAACCGCAGGT
>JAUVGS010000294.1 GCA_030593665.1 Chitinivibrionales bacterium
ACGACGAAATAGGCGTGTTCACACCTGCCGGTCTTTGTGTGGGTGGAGGAGTGTGGGATGGTACTAATATCGCTGTTACTGTATGGGGTGATGATAATCAGACGGCTGTTGTTGATGGTATCATAGCCGGTGAAACACTTCAGTTCAGGCTCTGGGACGCTTCTGTCGATCGGGAATATGCGGCGGCAGTGACCTACGCCTCCGGCAGTCAGGACTATTCGGTTGATGGCATATCTGTGCTGGCAAGTCTTGTGAGTGTCGAACCTGATACTATTACGGTAACCGCCCCCAATGGCGGTGAAATCCTCAGAAACGGCGATGCATTTATTATTACCTGGAGCAGCACCGGCAGTGTCGGTGATGTGCTTATTGCATATACGTACGATAATGGATCAATCTGGACGGTGATTGACAGCGTGGGCAATACCGGTTCATATATCTGGACCGTACCGGCAGCTATATCTACACTTTGTAAAGTGCGTGTCAGCGAAGCCTCTGACGGCAAACCGGTTGATGAAAGTGACGCCGTCTTTAGCATTGACTACGCGACACCAGTCCAAAATGGTGATAGTATACTCAGTGCGTCGGAACAGTTTCTTGTCATACCGAATCCGGTTGATCCCGGAAATAATGAGTATGCCGTTTCATTCGCGTTCATTACTGAAAAGAAGATTATTGCGGCAGTTGTTGAAATATTTGATGCGGTCGGTAATTCACTTACGGTGATAGAACCACATATTATAGTGGCAAAGAAACAGGATAATTACTACCGGTTGGGCGAATGGAATCTCAAAACGGGAAACAGCTTGATTGTAAGCGGGGGCGGCTATCTTGCAGTATTGATTATTACTGAAAGTAATGGCAGGAAAGCCCGATACCGGAAGGTAATCGGAATTAAAAGTAAATAGCAGACCTCAGCCGGATCCTGGTAAAGGTTTTAAAACCCTCGGAATATAGTAAATAAGAAGCACCTCTTACCTATTCCAGCTTCTCCCCTCTGATTGTCACTGTTGTTCTTGTTATCGATTTGGTTGCTTTTTCGTAGAGCACATAAATTTTTAGCCAACGGGTAACTATGTCAATATGGGTGGGTAATGTATCAACAGTCGCTTCGTAAACGAGTTCATACTGATCGTTATATTCCCGAACCGGTTTGAAAGAGATAGCAGGCAGGGGAGGTATCGAATCGTATTCCTTCATCTGCTCCTGTGCCCATTGGGATAACGCCTGTACCATAACAGGGGTGAGCAGTTTCTCAACTTCGGGTACGATTTTTTTCCAGGCAATAAGCATATCGTTTAGAATTTTTTTTGATACTTCAGTAGTGCAACGAGACCAGGAGTCAAGTTCCGGGATAAAATCCATTTCTTTGACAAAACAGATACCGATAGAGCCCTGACAAAGTGCTTTGCCTTGTTTTTTACCTTCGTGTTCGTTCTTATTCTTGGGAGATTTTGCGCACACAAGTATAAGAAAGGAGAGAAGGATGATTGAAAATATCCCTGTTTTTCTCATAAAAAGCACTCCTTCAACTGAACCCCGTATCAATTATATCGTTGCTTTATGCAGTTTTCTTTTTAATCTATGTATCTTACTGCGGACAATTCTAAGCTGCTTATGATCGTGAGCTTCAACATGCTGGTCACGGTTCTGTTTCAATGCTTTGATTTTTTTCTTTATTGTTCTCTTATCGATACCTTCAACATGATGGTGCTGATGCAGATCAATATGAAGCGCAGTGCAGATTGCTTTAAGAAGATGATCTTTATTTAATTGGGTGTATCCCTTCACTGCTTCATGTTCGATTTCTGCGGCAATTTCCCGCAGTTGTGCAACTGTTTTCTTTTTAAGTTCCTCAAATGAATGTGACATACAGTTAATCCTCCTTTATACCGGCTTAAGATACTAACGCGGGATAAACCCGCAAGTAAGCTCCTTATCATATTTCTTTCTAACCGAAGAAAGCATTCGGAATAAAGTATTGTAACAAATAAATTTGTAACCAATACCTAAAAAACAAGAAAGTAATCTGTAAGGTACTAACTACCGCATTAATTCGTGACTAATCTAAAATAGTTTACGAATTTATACGGGGGTTAAAAATTCAGGTTATGATATAATTCACGGATCGATTTATCCTTGAAATATACTAATACATTAATACGAAATGTACCTCATCCCCGTGCTTCCGGGGGAACGCCTTCGAGCCGTTTCCCCTCATTAGTAGAAAATTATATTCAACATGCAGGAGAAAGAATCAAATGGAAAATGTATTATAGGCGGGAGTCCTGAATAAGAGATTTAAAAACCGGATACCCGCCTACGTGGATATGACAGAAAGTCCTTTTTTTAAAATTTATCATCTCAAAAACGAAGCCCCGTTAATATCTATAACGCCCCCGGTAAGAAAATCAGTCCCTTCACCGGCAAGAAACGCGACTGTCTGTGCTATCTCTTCAGGTTGTGCAAGTCTGTTTAAGGGACTTTGGCCGCGTATCGCATCACCTTCATCAGCAAGCCTGGCAAGCGTCATTTCCGTTTCTACAAACGATGGTGCGACAGCATATACGAGAATATTATAGGGTGCACATGCCTTTGCGAGTGATTGGCTAAAAGCGCTGAGTCCCGCTTTACTTGCCGCGTATGCCGGCGCATTCGGTTCACCGCGATAGGCGCCGCGGGAAGAGACGTTGATAATTTTGCCTCCGCCCTGTTCAATCATATGCTTGACAACGCAGAAAGAAACATGTGCCGGGCCGACCAGGTTCGTTCTGATAGTTGTATCCCACACCTGTTGCCATTCCTCATAGGTCAATGTCGCAATTGACCCTTCAATATAAACACCCGCGTTGTTGACCAATACATGAATGCGGCCGGCTTTACTGATGGCAGCTTCCACCATGCTTCCGACCGCTGCAGGATCACGAAGGTCTGCCTGAAGGAAGAAATGATTATCACCGGGCAGTTCCGCCAGTGCCTGTTCAGCCGCTTCTTTATTACGGTTATAGTGGATAATTACTCTTGCTTGTAAACTGGCAAAATAAAGAGCAATGGCCCGTCCGATACCTCTTGAGCTTCCCGTAACGAGAACGGTTTTTCCTGAGAAATTACTTTGCATGATATCCTCCTGTAATCAGTTGTATTTGTTAATTGTAATTTGGAATTCTTATTACATAACCGAATGATGTTAGATGATTCAACAGGCATTGTTTGTAATGAAAAGGGATGTATAAAAATAATCAAATGATTAAGGGTATTGATGATTTTATTGGATGCACCAGTGGTGAAATGGGATAATGTGTCGCAAATTTTTATACTTGTTGACTCTGTATCTATAAACACATTAATTTATGTGTAACCGTTCAAAGGTTAAACATGAGTTAAGCGGAGGGATTTTTGAAAAGCTATTTTGTTTTTACTCATAAACGAAAAGTAGATTGTTCACAATCACTTTGAGTTATCCCTTATAGGGAGATTTATCCAGGAGCTTTCGTTTTCAGTTATTAGGGAAAAATGGCCTTTTTCTGTGAAAAAACGTTGTGATGATGCTTTAGTTTGTAAACATTTTTTTAATTTTGGATTTCAACCCTGAACCCTGAACAGTTACATTTATGTGTGGTACTATTTCATAATCTTATCCTAAAGTAGGAGGCTCTACCATGATATCCTATAAAAAAATCCTGGGAGGAGTGGCATGTATTATTGCAGTGTGTGTTCTTTTTCACGGTTGTGGTGTAAGCCAGAAAAAACTGGATGACGCTGAGTCTCGTATAAAAGCCCTGGAAGCTAAAGGAG
>JAUVGS010000453.1 GCA_030593665.1 Chitinivibrionales bacterium
TCTCTTCATTATGCGAGATCATCAACAGCGCCGTACCTTCTCTTCGTTTTTCTTCCAGCATACGTAATACCTTCCGGATACTCGCAAAATCAAGGCCATTGAGCGGTTCATCGAGAATAACCAAATCGGTATTCATTATCAATGTACGCAACAGGTTAAGACGCTGCTTCTGTCCTCCACTGAGATATCCCACACGCTTATTAAGAAAGGATTCCGTTATCTCATTTTCAAACAGTTCCGATAACCGCAACTTTAATATATCAATTGTAATTTTCCTCTTTGTGGGTAAGCCGGTAAAAATCTCCTTCACTTTTGCCTGCAGATTGAGTGCCTCATCAGCATGCTGAAATACCATACCGGCCTTTTTACCCCAGATTCTTTTCTGCCAGATCTTTTTACTTGTTTTCTCAGTAACTCCCCTATTACATAACCTCATGGAAAACTGCTGCGCCGAGTAGAGACCCATCACAATTTTCGCCAACGTTGTTTTTCCGACGCCGCTGGGTGCTTTCAGGTATACCATTTCACCTTTACGGATAACAAAATCCTTTGACAGGGTATGCTCCGGGTCCCTATAAATGGTGTGGGAACGGTTGAAAATAGAAAAGTTGGCTTTAACACTCAACACGGTATCATCTTCTGCCTTTTCAACTGCCGCAGATGGAGGCTCAGCATGATCCAGCCAGGTAAGATAGTCATCCGCAGAAAAATCATGGATAGAAACGGCAGAATCCCTTTTACGGGTCAGTTCTTTGAAATGAATCCGTCCGAGAACATGAGTATACCTCTTGTAAATCTCACTGATTATGGAATAATCGTGAGTGATAAACATGCCGGTAAATGGCTGTTGTTCATATTTCCGAAACAGCAGTTCCAGAAATACGTTCCTGTAATTATCATCAAGACTGCCGGTCGGTTCATCAAATACAAAAAAGGTAGGCTTATCCCCGGTATTCGATTTCTGCAGGACACTAATCTTTTTAAACGCCATCGCAAGCAGCACGCGCTGTTTTTCGCCGCCGCTTGGCCGATAGGGCTTGGGATAAATGTCGAGGATTTTCCTGATGGAATCATCACGGGTGGACTGCCATAGATAACGGAGTATTTCCTGCTCATTTTCAGCGTATTTCAAACTTCCTTCGGATAACTGATCGGTAATCTTCATGAGTGAATTGAGATGTGATGAAGGCTCCTGGAACACAAAAAAGCTGTTCTTCTGTACCTGTTGAACCCATTGACTTCTCAAATGTGAAGCATAAGGCCGGCCATTCAGTTCAATGGAAAGGTCATCCGGGTCAAGGAGACCATACACCGCTTTCGACAGTATCGATTTTCCAATACCGGATTCACCAAATAGAAAGGTGATGTCATTAGGCATTACGACAAAATCATCAATCGATACAATTGACCGCTCTTTCGAGCTGATGTGTATAGAGTAATGCTGTTCTTTCATAAACGGTGCCTCTCTGCATAGCCATTAGAAATGTTATAGATGCTTAACAGAGTAAAAACGATCAAAAAGGCAACCGTAATGCCCTGGAGATGGACAGAAAAGATGTTCGGCAGGTATGTTGGATGTGTCAGTGTATGCCCTATTGCCAGTATATCCTGCTTGCTGTCAATCTTTGCAAGGAGGCTCCCGAGTGTTGCTGGAAGATTCACCGCATTTACATTAGTTGAGAGTCCTATAGAAATGATGAAATCAACACTGCACTGTAGAAACACCGCAATACCAAACACTGATATCAATTTATTAAAAATGTGTATTTTGCTATTTTTCCACAATATATCGAAATTGACAATTCGGCGTTCGGAGATACCACAGACAAGCATGGCATTGTAAAAATCGAGCTTCTTGTAATGGCTTATACGTTCCCGCATCAAATCAACGAGTTCAAGGAAAATAAACATGCTCATAATACCTGCCATGAGCGGGAAAATAGTAAGATTACTATGCAGAACATCCTGACTGATTAAATAACTGATACCGATATACCCGAACAATATACCCACAATCTGGGGTATTGAACGGATAAGATTCAACAGAAATGTCACCAACAGATACCCGGTCTTATTTTTTCGTGTTTGCAGAGAATTCAGCCAAAGCGTCATTAGCCAGCCGAAAAGGAGTGTAAATAAAACAACCAGGAAAGAGATAAAAAAGGTGTTTATAAATCCTGTAACGACTTTTTTCAGCGCTGGTTTATTAAGAAAAAGTATGTCCCATATACCAATAAAGGTTGTTACGGCTATCCAGATGATAAACCAAACTTTATCTTTCTGCCGAAAAAAAGATATCCTGGAAGCGTTCGCAGAACGCTGAAATTTGTTAATTGTTCTCATATTTTAACGCTTCACGGTGCATGATAAAATCAATGACTATTTCTGTCAACTTCACCGTATAAAAAATACCGAGAATGATTACTATGACTATATCGTAATTTTTATATAAAATCTGCCGCAGCATCTCATAGCTCAAGTGCCCATGAATATTCAGTGCCATTTCAATTATGATTAATCCGGTAATGAGAAACGATGCCTGTTCTTTGATAGTTGAGAAATACTGGTAATGGGCGTTTTTAAAGATGTGACTAAAAACATGCCCTTCAAACCGCTTGATTGGACGAAATATTGCACTGTACGATATACC
>JAUVGS010000023.1 GCA_030593665.1 Chitinivibrionales bacterium
AATACGTGATTCGATTGTTCCTTTTATCGATGTGAATGGACATCTGTTTACTGGTACTGCAGGAGATAAAATCAGCATTCGTTTGCAACTGGATGGCGGCGCTATGGGAACTGACAGCAGAATGCAATTACTATCTCAAAATGACAGTATTATTTTTGCACAAGATGTCGGCTGGGCTGGGTTAAATACTATTGAAGATGTTACACTCCCTGCAACAGGTACTTATACAATTAGGGTCCAAGAGTGCCAAGGTGATAATACATTTACTTACACACTTGGAATATATTCAAGACAGTATCTTCTGTCAAATGCAGATACCATTCATTTCGATAAAACAATACGTGATTCGATTGTTCCTTTTGTCGATGTGAATGGACATCTGTTTACAGGTACTGCAGGAGATAAAATCAGCATTCGTTTGCAACTGGATGGCGGTGCCATGGGAACTGACAGCAGAATGCAATTACTATCTCCAAATGACAGTATAATTATTTCACAGGATATTGGCTGGGCTGGTTTAAACGCCAATGAAGATGTTACTCTCCCTGCAACAGGTACTTATATCATAAGAATTCAAGAATGCCAGGGTGACAATACCTTTTCTTACACTCTCGGATTATACTCACGACAATATGTCCTTTCACATGCGAATACAATTCACTACAATAAAACGATACATGATTCGATTGTTCCCTTTATTGATGTAAATTGTTATTTGTTTGCAGGCTCTACAGGGGATAATATAAGCATTCAATTGCAACCGGATGGTAGTCCAATGGGACTTGACAGCAGACTTCAATTAATATCTCCAAATGATAGTATAATGTTTTCAAAAGACGTTGGCTGGGGTGGTTTAAATGCTATTGAAAATCTCACCCTTCCGGTTGTTGGTACGTATATTATCAGAACATATGAATGTCAGGGTGACTATGAATATAATTACACTCTTATTATTAATCCACTTTCTTTAATCCACGATGCAAGCGTATCCTCCATTCTTTCACCGGACAGTATCGTAGCGCAAAACTCAACAGTAACACCCACAGTTGTCATTTACAATGAAGGTAAGAGTACAGACAACATTATGGTGTATATACGCATAGGTACCATTTATTATGACTCTGCAATTGTTAGCCTTTTGGAAGCATACGCAAAAGACACTGTTGAATTCAAACCATGGCTGGCATCTGCTATAGGGACCTATACCCTGGTCTGCACAACAGCATTAGCGCTTGACAATAATATCATCAACAATGCCAAAAGCAAAGAAATCCTGGTTGATTTAACGGTGGATATAAAAAGTATGATTAATAATCTGCCGAAATATTTCATGCTGACAGGGAATTACCCGAACCCGTTTCATGGATCGACGCAGATCCGGTTTGCGGTTCCGCCAGGGAGTATAAACGGTATGGAGACATTGACCCGGAAGAGAAAAGTATCATTAAGGATATACGACCTACAGGGAAGGGTCGTGCGAACCCTTGTCAGCGGCCCCACGCAGGTCGGTTATCATACGGTCATGTTTGACGGCAAGACTGACACAGGTTGCCCTATGGGTAATGGTATGTATTTCAGCAGGATGGAAGCGGAGGGATTCAGGAAAACGGCTAAGCTGACGCTTTCGAGATAGACTATATTATATTTGTATTTCTCTATGTACGTTATAGATGCCTGGATTCCCGCTTTCACGGGAATGACATCATTCTAAGACATACTATATACACAAATATGTTACTATTATTGCTCATAATGGGGAGAGAAAAGTGAAAATGTACCGGTCACTTTTTCTTTTGATACTAATGCTTCTGTTTCGTGTATCTGCAGATACCCTGCCAAATGCAGTAACATTCATTGAAACTGACAACCTGGATAACAGCACACTAGAGCGTTTAAGTGATTTTCTTTCGGTCGAACTTGGGAACACCGGAGTATTTACTGCATTGAATTATGCTGACACGAAATTTCTACTGCGGTCGAAAAATATTTCCAAACCGGAATGCTCAACAGATTCCTGTATTTCCGAAACGGGCAAATCGATCGATGCTTCTGTAGTAATCACCGGATCAATTGATACTGCCGACGGACTCTATATGGTAAACCTGAATGCATTAAAAGTCGCAACCGCACAAAAGTATCATACCGGGAATGCTGTCATTCCTGTAACCAGCGAATACCTGATTATCAAATTTTTCAAGAATTTTTCCGAAAAGGTAGCTGTCAAAGATATCGGTGAGATAAAAAAAATCGGTAAACTGCGTATAACGAGTACACCAACGAATATTCCACTCTTTATAAACGGTGATTCTACGGGTATAACTCCGTTTATAAATGAAACTATAGAAACGGGTAATTATACCATTCGCCTGCTTCAACCCGGTTACCTGCCGGTGAAAGAAAAAATATCGATTCAGGAGGGTATACTTGTTGAGAAACAGTATACCATGCAGCACACCCAGGCATGGCTTGATTCAGTAAGCATAGTACAAAAAGCTGCACGAAAAGACTCAATTCTTCATGCGGGGAAAACAAATATAAAGCAATCTCTCCCGGACATGTTTCTACAGCTTATCCAGGCAGTTCCGGCGGATTCAATATATTCCGTAGCCGTGCTGCCGTTCAGAAGTGCTGATTCGAACAACCATTCGGGCTTGATGGCTGCCGAGTACGGCGTCATGGTTTTCACGCAGAGTCCCAATTTTCGCGTGGTGGACCGGACAAACCTTAAAGCGGTCCTGACAGAATTAAAATTTTCCCGATCCGATCTCGTTGCAGAAGATAAAATTCTCAAATCGGGGAAACTGCTTTCCGCGCGGTATATTGTGACCGGAGCCGTTACCAGTGTGATACCGAAGAGTATTGTTTTTGCACGATTGACCAATGTTGAAACCGGAGAGATTGTATCCGCTGCGGGTGCGGAAATGAAGTCTGTGGAAATGGAAACCTTCTACCGTCAGGTCTTCGGTGAGCAGATAAAACCAACGTCGTCTCTCTTCAGAAGCGCACTGGTTCCGGGCTGGGGACAGTTTTATTCCGACAAGAAGTCACACGGCATCATTTTTATTACCCTTGCAGCGGCAGGCGCCGGCGCCCTTATCTGGTCGGCACTGGACTACAACGAGAAGGATGATGAAGTAACACGATACCTGGATAAAGACCCGTCAACCGTGCATGCCAATGACACTCCCGGGGAATGGATACAACGGGCAAATGACGCTGTTGATGATAAAAACAGCGCTGCACAGCGGACCAATATTTTACTCGCCGGTGTTGGTGTGCTGTGGGCGGCAAATATTATAGACGCGGTGATTCTTGGTAATAAAAAATCTCAAGAGATAAAAAGAGTCTATTTTGCCTGTGTTCCTGAGTATAAGCAGAATAACATCTCCCTCTATGCAGGAATACGGGGTGAGTTTTAAAATGGTAAATAGTAAGCATGTATTTTGCATTGACAATTGATAATTAAGCAAGGGAGTTGTCAACTGAAAACTATACCCTTTACTATAACACATTCTCTGCCAGCTCTGCTGCTGATCTTCCTCATGTGTACGCTGGAAGACAAGGTGTTTAACGAATCGGATTTGCAGACATTCGAAAGCTCGGTCAGTGGTTCTGTTGTGGATAAACGTGGCAACACGTTGGGCGGTGTTACGGTCACGGCATTCCCCTCCGGTATTACCACCGTGAGTAATCCGGCAGGCCGGTTTACCCTTTCAGGACTGCCTTCAGGAAACCATGCCCTGTACCTCAAATATATCGATTACCTTGATACCGTTATTGATGATTCCGTGTCGCTCGCCATGCTCGAAAGCAAAGCATTACCGACCCCGTTTAAGATGACTTGCCGCTATGCGATCCTGCGCGGCACAGTTAAAGACGTGTCAAATATCGAACAATCAAATGCCGGCATTCAGGTTGAAGAACAGAATGTGGCCGGTTTGACAAATATTAATGGCTATTTCAGTTTACAGAAAGTTGAGCCGGGGAGAGTAAAGCTTTTTGCTGTTGTCAAGGATATCGGCTATGGCACGAAAGAGATTCAGGTAGTGCCGGATACTATTCTGGAGAACATTGAACTTATCGTCAATGAAAAAGGCGCTTCCGTTACCGGTACCGTTACCGATGATAAAGATTCGCCCATTAACGGTGCAAAAGTTATCGTTTTTGACCAGATACTCGATACCAGCACCAATGTGTCAGGCTACTTTTTACTTAACGGGATCCCCAACCTTACTAAAATACCAACGTTTATTACCCATGGCATGGATACCATTATTATCGGTAATATCATCGCGGATACCCTTTCCATACCTGACCTTGGCACGATTGTTCTGCAATCGATTGTTGTTACTGAGTCAATAAAAATTCACCCGGGAATATTCCTGGCAACTACCGCAGACGGTTCTGTCATGCTTATCGCCTACACGAACCTGACCGACAGCACTATTAAGATTGCCGAGTATGAATGGGACTGGAATAATGACGGTACCTGGGACACGCTCACACCGACCTGCAGGGTGAAATACCAGGTTCCTACTACCGCAGGCACCTATACAGTCAAGGTCCGGTGTGCAGACACAAACTCATATTATTCCAATATAGCTGATTTATCGGTCAGAGTCAGCCAGGGCAACAGGCCCGCGCGATTCACCAGCACACCCGGGGAGATGTGTTCCACTGCCACAGTCGGCGCACTCTATTCCGATACGGTGCATGCTGTTGATAATGACGGTGATCCGTTGATGTTCTCTTTTGGTACCAGTGTTTCCGGTATGGTACTGAATGACAGTATTATCACCTGGACACCTCAGTCTACTGATGTCGGGAAGAAATCGATATCGGTTAAAGTAACCGATGGAAAGGGAGAGTATGATGAACTGCCATGGACTATAACCGTGAATACAGTGACTGATTCATCGCCGGTTATTACTCAGAACCCGGTGTTCCCTTCGAATGTGTTTGAAGGGAACTCGGTTACTTTGAGTGTTACCGCAACCAGTCCTCTACAGCTTTCCTACCAGTGGCAGGAAAATGATATCGATATACCCGGCAGTGAGGACAACTCATACACCTTCCTGGCTGACATGTCCCAGAACGGCAAAACATACCGGTGTGTAGTGAGGAACATTGCTGGAGAGAAAAACAGTGCGAGAGTTACCGCAGTGGTTAAAGACAGGGCACCCGTGCTGATTGCACCTCCGGACAACGACTCGGTTGAAACGAACCAGGTATCACTGCAGTGGCATCCCGGCTACTTTCCACAGTTCAAGATATTGCTCGATAATGCTAACCCGCCTGTTACAGAAGCAGCCTCTTCAATACAGGACACATTCTTTACGACGAATTCCCTTGTTGACGGTATCTATTACTGGCAGGTTATCGGGTCTGAAAGCTTTGACACTACCGGTGAGACCGATTCAAGCGCGATATGGAAATTTATTCTGCAGAAAGACACTGTTTTTAATTTGATACCGGATAAACAGGTTTACGGACAGATCAATCAGGCCGGTAAAATTGTCACCTATACCTTTGCAGGTGAAAAGGACGACCTCCTTACCATTCGATTCAAACCGGACAATACATTTGATTCGCGGATACAGGTAATCGATCCTGATCAAATTACCCTTATTGCATCTGATACAACAGGTGGGTACCTGAACTGTATAGACACTCTCCTCCTGCCGAAAATAGGAAAGTACACTATTAAAATCAGTAATATTCCGGGAACTCAGACCTGTTCCTATACCCTGGGAATGTACTCAAGAGGGACATCTTTAGATAGCGCTGCCGTGATACAATTAAATACTCCTATAAATAATACGATCAATCCGAATGTTGATATGGATTTCTATAAATTTAACTGGTCAGGACTTGACAGTCGTTCCATTAGTGTAGTACCAACCGGAAATACATTCAATTCTACAATACGGGTAGTTGATCCCAGGGGAGATATTATCACAGAAAATCTCGCAACAGCTGGAAATGAAAACCTTATCGATCCCCTGACTTTTACAACAGGCGGTATTTATCTGTTTGAGGTTTATGCGACCGATGGTAATGACACTTGTACGTATGATATTACTCTTCAGATTACAAAAGAGAAGTAGTATTAAAAAGAGTAACAAAATCAAAGCGGTATAAAGAGTGATTATTCAAGAAATTTCAGCGTGATTAATCCGCGATAAGGAGAAAAAATTGAAAAAGTATTTGGTCATTCTATTATTTACAGTTTGGATTAGCTGCGATACAGGGAGCAATAGTGAGCCTGAAGAGACCGGCCCTCTCAATCCTCCCTCATGGATAATCGGTATCTGGGAAGGCGGCTCTCCAACTAAATTGCATCTTGAATTCACAGCCAAGAATTGCTATAACAGTGATAATAAGGAGGAGTTCGCGGGATATGAAGAGACTGAGATTGGCGACACCAGGTATACATTAACCAAAACCCCGAGGATATCTATTTTTACAAAAATTAATAGCAGCGCAATCGATTGGTATGTGAGTAATGGCTCATATCAGAATATCACAAGGATGAATAAAAAGTAATTTGATCTTTACCACTACTCTCCTGTTTTTATTAATACCGTGAATATCACAATTATCTGTGTTTCTTAGATTTCCACTCCTTGAATTCCTACCGTTAATCATTTATCGATATTATCTGGTACGCTTTTTGCATTATTATAAAACAAACTGGCATACCTTAAACGAAAGGAGTAACATCACTAACTGAATACCCCTTTACATAAAAATCCCTCACCCCTCCTCCCCTTATTCTTCTCCCTCTCCCGGAAATCAGAAGAATGACAGGGGGTGAGGGATTTTTTTTGGTCACATCTCATCAAAAAAATTTGAATTCCCTCATGAAATTCAGTCTAAAAGAAAACTGAAATCACCACTATGTAAGGCTGTCTGTCATAAAAACCTGACACTCGCCGTAAGATTAATCTGACACCTGATTGAATTGTTATTTAGCACATGCTGTTTTCACCATCATTTAAACGTTTAATTTTCAAACCTGCTAATCCGGTACAGTTTTTGCGTTACTATAAAAACAAAAACAGGTTTAAAAAAGAATGCATTTATAAACGGATTTATCGGAAAACACTTTAAATAAAAGCAGAGATATAATTGAATCTCATTTTTTACAAATAGTATATTCACAAATCCACGTTCTTTGTAAAAAGATCGTATATTGACCGGAGGGCTACTGAATATTATTATTCAGGCCTGAAATTATTTGCACTGATACAATCATAACAACACGACGCCCAACTTGAGTTATTGAATGATTATTTTGATTACGACATTGCACAGCATATGTATGAGCTGCCGGTTGCAACGAAATAACCGCGAATAATTCTTTCTCCCCAGTGAATAACAAACACTGTTATCCTTGTCTATAATTAGTAAAAATTTGGTGTTTTTTGTAATAAATGAATTGTTACGTCTTTTTTCTGTTAAGGAGCCTGACGCAATGAAATATCCCTGTGCTGATATTAGAATTGTAAACTCACGATTACCGGCCTTTACAAGATTACTTGTTTTCACCCTGTGTGCACTGCATTTCTCCTGCACCTTTGAAAGAGATAACCCACTTGATCCTGAAAATGAGTCCTATGTCGAGGTTAACATTACAAGCCATTCGGACGGTGTTATCATTGGTAAAGACAGTATAACTATCGTATGGGAAGGCATCGGAAAACTGGATGAATATCACTATTGTATGGATAATGGCCCGGTAATTGACGAATGCCTATCAGACACAGCCTGTTTTGGCTTTCTCGATGAAGGATTACACACCTTTTATGTTACCATGATAAACCTGAATGGTAATATAGCCGCCGACACCCTTGCTTTTTATGTCGATGTAATTAAGGGGCCGTCAATGGTACTCTATCCACAAAAACTCACCTGTGCCGGCAATACATCATTTCAAATTAAAGTGATGCTGGAAGAGGTCTCCAAAATAATCGGTGCTAATGTATTTCTGGTATTTGACCATTCGAAAATAGCATTTGAGCAGGCTGTTTCCCCCTGGAGTTTTTTTCAGGCAGAAATCATCTCTCAAGATACCATTGAACTCAGTATTTCTTCATTTGATACCACGGATGGGTATACGGGCAGTGGAGAATTAGCCTCATTACATTTTAAAACAGGTATCCTGACCACTCCAACAGATATACAGTTTATTCCTCAGAAAACCAGAATGATAAATAATGCCGGACATGATGTTGATATTTCTATTCTTAGAAACGGGAGAATCGAAAAGTGAAAAAAACACAAACCTTTGCACTGTTTGCAATCCTGATTATTATATCACTGTGCTTTTCAACGAGCAGTCAAGAACCTGAGCACATTGACAATAGCATTGGTCAAACAGAAAGTCGTACTGTTCCCGACATTTCACAGGTAAAAATTATTATTGCTGAAGGGAAGTCAATTGTAACAACGAAAAACATCCCTGTTTTGATTAAACCCGGAACAGGAACCGGCAGGATACGCCATTTTTATTATGGATTCCCGGAAAAGAACCGCATTAAAATTTCTAAGGAATCTTTTGTTATTGAACTCCCCAACGAGGGGAAAAACAGCATTTTCTTCTGGGCCGCTGATACCTCCGGCAATGTGTCCGATCCCAGGGTCCTGACTATTACCCTCGATACTACGCCGCCCACTCTCTCGAAAACCGGGATTATTGTTAACAAAGGCGTCTCTATTACTAATTCAGGCCGGGTACTGTGCGAAGTTGAAAACGTAATAGAGGAGAATGGCATTGCACACTTTTTATTTGGCATCGATACTGAAAAACCCCAGAAAAGCAAACAGCCTGAATGCAGCTTTAAAAATGTGCCCGAAGGTCACCATACCATTATCGTACAGGTGGAGGATTTGGCAGGTAATCTGGGTAAACAGGTTCAAACTGAAATAATTATCGACAGGAGCCCGCCTGATTTATCAAATGCTGTGTTTACCCTCGCTCATAACAAACAAAAAGTTAATAGAAAGCAGATAGAGGTCACGGTAAAAAAAGTCGCGGACCAAAATGGCATTAGAAGTTTGTACTATGGTTTCAATAAAGATGATCGTACCGCTCTTGTCAAAAAACCATACCTGATTAACCTCCCCCATGAAGGGAAGAATGAAATATTCTTCCGGGCAGAAGATTCTGCCGGTAACATTTCTAAACCGGTAGTTCGGCATATTGAACTCGACACTCAGCCACCAACTGTAAAATCTTACCAAATGAGCAAAAAAGGAGTTATTGGCATTGGTAAAATAACCGGTTCCCTTGTTTTTTCTGAACCTATAGACACTTCAGCAAAAATACAAATAAAACTCGGCACGCTTTCATTACCGCACACATGGAAAAACCGTCAATCACTCGATATCAAGGGAACAATCCCAGAATCAATGAAAAACGGATGTGTGCCACTTTCAATTAATGGTATGACAGATGACGCGGGTAATGCAATTACAGATTCTATAGGAATATGTATTGACGTCGATACTAAGGCCCCGGTAGTCAGCCGGTCAGGCATTCTGCTCAACAACGGCGGCACTCTTTTCAACACGGAGAATATCTCCTGTACTCTTTCTAATGTTAAAGATGATAACAGGATACAGGCATACTATTTCAAGCTTGATACACTTAAAGCCCACAAAAGCACAAAGTCAAATTTCATCTTCCAAAAAGTTGCCGAAGGCAGTCATTCCATAGAGGTAATTGCAGAGGATATTGCCGGCAATCAAAGCAAGCCGGTAAAAACAATTTTTATAGTTGATCACACCGCCCCGGAAATAAAAAAAGCAAATGTTGTTATCGAGAATAATGTATATAAGGTTAACACCAGGCAGGTGACCGTTCAGATTGAAAAGATACTGGACCCATCAGGAGTTAAATGTTACTATTATGGATTTAAAAAAGATAACCGTATAGCATTTGATACGAAACCCTACGTTATACCGCTTGAGAACTATGGTAAAAACACTCTCTATTTCTGGGCGGAAGATTCTGCCGGTAATTATTCAAAGAAAACAATTAAAAGGATAGAACTTGATACAATAGGTCCCGCGGTAGCATCATCTCACCTGAAAAAGGGAACGGTACTGGGTCCGGGAAAGGTATACGACACGCTATCATTTTCAGAGGCCCTTGATACAACTAAAAAAATAAGCGTGCAGCTTGATTCTCTTCCCTGTACCTTTCAATGGCAAAGCAAACAGATACTCAGCATTGCCGGTACTATTTCCCATAAAACAAAAAATGGCCCGTCAAAAATACAAATTACCGGTTTACAGGATGAGGCAGGCAATCCACCGGATGAGTCTGTTTTTATTGCAGTTATTATAGATACCAGACCACCTCTTCTGACAAAGGGAAATATCCAATTCAATAATGGCGGGACACTGTTTAATACAAACAGCATCACCTGTAAACTTTCCAACATACAAGAAGAAAATTGGGTTGTAAAGTATTCTTTCCAGCTTGACTCATTTCCCGCGACCGTTACCGAGAAACAGGCTGCTCTCTTTAAACTTCTTGCCGAGGGAAAACATACCATCACGGTCACGGCTGAAGACAATGCCGGGAATCGAAGCAGACCGGTACAAAAAACCCTTATGATAGACATAACACCGCCAAAAATCGATTCCCTCTATTTCTCTTATAAAAAAGGTTCCACTATACCGGTTCGGATAAACCTGGCTTTTTCAGAACAGATGGATACATCAATGCAATCATCGGTAAAATTCGGCAGTGAGGATTGCAGGCAGGCACAATGGAAAAACCGTAGGACATGGATTGGGTACTACCCGATAGATGCACACACCCCGCTGGATTCTTTACCCTTTGAAATGACAGGATTTAATGACGTCGCCGGAAACAGCGT
>JAUVGS010000170.1 GCA_030593665.1 Chitinivibrionales bacterium
CCCCACTCCATGATACTGTCCATACCTTATTCATCTGCTGATGCTGCGTAAAGGTAATCCCGTCCGGAAGGCTGTCACCTGCTACAGGTACATGGGTCACACCGACCTGATCTGCATCTTCATCCAAAACTCTGAATGTCATATTCCATTTCTGACCGATAATAAGTGTCTTCGGCCACGCGACCGGTGGATCAATAACGGGGAGATAATTCCTCTGCACCCTGACCGTGTCATTAGCATAATTATGTTTTAAATCGTTACAATGAATAAAAAAGTACTGTTCCTCACCATTCAATGCCATGGTATCTTTCCATAAATATTTACTTGCTTCGGTCTTGAATTCGCCATTAATAACAACACTATCCATATTTTCATCAAATACCTCTATTTCAAGAAAGGCCGAATCACCTGCAATATAATGAGCTTTCCCTTCTTTCCCGTTTACTTGTATGCTATTGATATACGGTGACGAAGTATCCGCTAAAACAGTATCCTTGTGAATTATTTGAAACGTTTTTTCATCAACAATATTTGTTAATGAGTCTTTTTCCAGAACAAAAACCCTAAAGGTATTGCTTACCTCAGGTTGAAGAAGCGCCGTATACGTTACATCCCTTTCACTACCACCTGCCAACGTATCCAGGTACAGTGAAGTACCCGGTTCAATGTGTTCAATACCGACAACTATCGTATCACTCAGAGAATTAAATATCGTTGCTACAATTTGATATGAAGTTTGGTTAGTGGTATAGGGACTGACCGGCGGATATTTCAAAGTAATCACCTCTTTAGGTCCTCCAACTCTATATTTGATATAAAAAGTACGACTTGATACATTATTTTCATTATCCCATGCTTTAACAACTGCAGTTAAAGGCGCTAAAAGGCTATCCATACGGGTAAATAATTTATAATATGCTGTTGATTTGATATTTTCAGTTGAATCGGTAAAATGTAATGAATCATTAATCAGCGTGCCTCCTATTCCCAATCCGTCGTAACATTCAATTTTAAAAATAAAACTGCTGGCGCCTGTAATCACGGTATCACCGGTCAATTCTTCATTGACACAGAATATGACAGGGCCTGAAGTATCTATAAAATTATAAATAAACGGTATCTGCAGAGAGGAATTCCCGGAGTCATCCTCTACCCACAGGTATCCTAGCGTATCAATTAACACTTCATCAATTATTACCGGATTAGTTGATTCATCATTTAATACAATTAACGGTTGGCCGGTGTATTTTTTAAACTGCCACATATAATCCACATCATCATCACCCACCGGATTGGTAAAAAGAGAACAGGTTACTCCTCCTTCAATAGTAACCGGTGCTTGACTGAGTGGAGATGTAACACGAAGAGTAAAAGACAGTGGAATGATATCCCCGTTGCTTCTATAGGTAGTAAGGGTAATTGTTTTTTGTCCCGTGTCAGGGTATGAAAAGAGGAAAACAAAATCATCCGAGGGAATTGGAGCGCTGTATGATTGGTACTGCCAGAATCGGTTCCCTTCAGCCGACACAGTGAATGAATCGATCTCCTCTTTAACTGCTGCGGCGACAGTCAGAGTCTCGGTTGTAAAGATTTGTGCAGTATTTAAACTGTCTTCAATCAGTGATGTACCTTGTGTTTGAATTACCATATTCACATTTGCATAGTTCTCAAAAGGATTGTAATCCGTACAGAATGTCCCCAGTAATCCAATACCAGCAAGAAGGGTTATCGTTCGTCTCATACAACTACTCCTCTTCCCTTATTAGAAGGTGAAAGTCCAGACGAGGCCAATGGTACCGAGGAGGGTCACACCGGCGCCAATGCAGGTAAGTGAAAAATCGAGATTCTTATTCCGTCGGGCCTCCTCCCAATCTTTCTTCGTGTAAGTATTGATATTTTCGAAACTATCACGACTTCGCTCTTCAAACACTTTCCTGGATTCATCGTACCGATAATAACCGTAAATAACGGCAACAATACCACCGGCAAGAAACGCTGCGCTGGTATATCTAATACCATTCCGTTTTCGTGACTGAGGATCATCAATAAGTTTTACCGATACGCCTTCAACGGTTGCATCCCGGGATGTTAACACATACTTGTAGGTATCTCCGGACTTGACCGGATGAATTGAATCTACAACAGTCAGGTCTGCCTTGCCGTTAAAACTAAAAACGCAGGGATCAATACGAATGAGTCTTGTATCCGAAGCGATACCATAAACAGAGTATTGTATTCTACAAAATTTCATCCGCGAACCGAACGCATCCTTGTGAATGTAAATACCATTCCAGTCAAACGGATTGGCAATCAGGGTTGAGTCCGGATTATAAGTCCCGTCAAATTCTGATGTAAAAACGATTGGTTTCGCTTTGGTTCCCTCAGCAATCAACTGGCCCTGTATCTGAAATCCGGTAAAATTCTGAAACAAAAGCTTCGCGCCGGGATCTATAGTTACTGTTTTACCAAAGGGGACTTCAATATCAGAAACTACAATGTAGGGTCGGTCTCCTGCAGGCACTCGTTTTGGCAGTGGTCCGGATAATGTATCCAAATCCGCTGAAAATGAGACGGCAGAAAAGACAAGAAGAAAAATGCAAAATCCCGATATGTCTCGGGAGCGAATAATACTAGTAGCCATAATAGAATTCTCTTGAAACATTTGTGCTACTCTCTTTCTTGCTAAACGCAATTAAGAAATGTACACTTATTTCTGTGCTGCCCGGTATTTCTCTCCTATGCGGCGTGTTTCCTTTCGATATTCCAGAAAAAGTTTATGGTTTCTATTATTACTGTAAAGAGCCCCCAGGTTTCGCCATTCCTCAAGTGCTTTCAGATAGTACGGTTCTGTTGGATTACGATTAAAATCTTTTGAGGCGCAGAGTGCCTGGTAATAATACACCTGCTGCTTCAATGTGGTATAGTCGCTGAATTGCTTCGGTGCGTTCAATGATTTTTTGAGCAGAATCCGTGTCTTAACAACCTCACCGCGTTTATAGGCAAGCTTTGCCTGTGCGAGAAAATATTCTCCGTCATTAATAGTATTTTCTGAAAGGAACCCGGTAAGTTGTTTTGTCCTTCCCAATTCCTGTAATATTCTCATTTTGTATATTTTTGCCCGCTTCTGACGTGCCTGATTCGGGGATAACTTATCGTATAATTTCAAAGCGGTTGAAAGTCGGCCGGCTGCATATTCACGTTCCAGCATATCCATAACATCTGAAGTGCTATATTGTCTGGCGAGTCGTTCAACCAGTGTAACCGGTTTTGACACTTTCTTCTTGCTGCCTTCCGGTTGACTTATAACATCACCCGGCGACTTTTGAAGTGAAACGACTGTCTTGGGCTGCGTCTGAACAGTTGACAATTTGGTATGCTGTTTCTGTTTTTCTGCGGACTCTGCTGTACCGGTTTTTTCTTCTGAAGCATGGACATTTTTTTCCACTATTTTCACTCTCTCTATCGGGGCAGGCGTCAAAGATTGCCGGTAATCAGCTATCTTGTTTTTAACAAAAAAAATGCTCCAATAGAGAAAGACACCTATCATGAGTATCGACATAGGAATCCCGATAAGCGGTTTCCAGGGAATTACCATTCCCAGGATTGGTACATTCCTTTCATCGGGTTTTTCATGATAAAACCGTATAAGAATTTCTTCCGGTAATTCATGGGTCATCCGCCGGTGAATCTTTTCAAGTTCGTACAAAAGCTTCTCTGTACTGTCAATGCGCTTTTTCCTCTCCTCCTGCATACACTTATAAATCAGCTTTCGAAGCCGCGACGGTAATGAGATTTTAAATTCATTAAGCGGGCGATACTGGTTTTTCTGTTTCATAGTCACCAGTTTACTGAAATTGGGCTCCGGAAAAGCATTCATACCGGTTAAAACTTCATAAAGCGTTGCACCTAACGCATAAATATCGGTTCGAAAATCGATATTTTCTCCATTAAGAAGCTCTGGTGACATATACTGAATTGTACCGACAATTGCGCCGTCAATAGTATGGAATGAGGCATCAGCAGGGCGGGCGATCCCAAAATCCATCAGCTTCAATATGCCATTGGAGCAAATCATAACATTACCGGGTTTGAGATCTCTATGAATAATCCCTTCATATGTTTTCCCATAAATAGCATATTCCTGTGCATGAGAAAAGGCGAGTGCCCTGCAGACAAGTATACCAATTGCCGTGCATACCTCCGGTGACAACGCTCCGCGTGAGCGAATCACCTGATCAAGCGTAACGCCATCGATCTTTTCCATCTCGATATACGGCATACCTTTCCACTCACCCACATTGTGAATATCAACGATATTCGGATGGATCAATTTTGCCAGTATTTTTATTTCAGTCTGAAAACGATCCTTGGTGTCCTTGGTACTTTCGGGTTTTATAATCTTTACTGCGCGGTAGACCTCAAGCTGCGGGACCCAAATCTCGTATACGTTAGCCATGCCGCCCTGCCCCAGCACGCGTGTTACGATACCACTTCCTAACGGCTCATTATTGGCGACATCCGGAAGTGCCGGGGGATTTATAAATGCCGCTTCTTCTTCAGCCAAAGGGGATAATTCAAATGAATCTTCACTCATAGAAACTCAGAATTCCTAACGCAGATAAACTGCAAGTAAATACCTTCACGAAATTATTTTCAGCCACATTGTGCCCCTTGAGGGTAATTAGTTTCTGTTAACAATTGACAAATGACCGTCATTTCCCCCTTGCGGAGGATTACACCGCGCATACTTCCAGCGGGAATGACATCTAAAACAAACTATATTTAACAGATACTAATTAGAGATTCTTGGAAATTTACACAGTGCCCTTCAGGGTATTTCTTAGTATCTCTTATGCCCTTCAGGGTAAAAAAAACGAAAATAATTTCTAAGGTATTAAATGAAAAATAAAAGCATCTCTATATAATCGTTCTATACCTAATTATACATTCGAGGAGGTATTTGGCAAGAATCATTGATAGATTTCTGAAATATACAAATATGCTCCGTTTGAGAAATATTTTACGCAACACATTATAGAGGACAGAGTAACAGGATATTCAATTCAGTTATTGAAACGCAAACAGACTCTCGATACACCGGTATCAGTACCTAGTTTTTTTTGGCAAACTCGCTTTGGAAAAAAAGCAGTGTCAATCTGAAGACAGAATCACCATCCATCTGTAACGCGCGATAGATTTTCTGTAATATCATTATCTCTTTATTATCCAGGTCCCGGTCAATGCAGGCGAGATGCAGGCAGGTATAAAAAATATGGCTACGGATATTCATATCAATTTCTTTGAAGATAAATTTAATCCGACTGTACAATTCATCAAGTCCATAATTCTTTAGAATTTCAATTGCCTCGTTAAATACTTTCTTGGTAGCATTTTTATCCATATTCTGCTGTATATAATCTTTACCCTCAGCTAATTGAGTGAGTCCATTAAATTCTTCCTCCTTATAGGAACCATCCGCTGCAATAATTGATGTC
>JAUVGS010000013.1 GCA_030593665.1 Chitinivibrionales bacterium
TCATACCTATGAACAATTGCGGCAATTTTATCGATATCGGAGTTAAATATACCGAGTGTATTCGGGTTGGTAAGCATGAGTGCTGCGGTCTGTTCACCGACCATTTTTTCAAGTGTCTCGGTGTCAAGTACTCCGGTCTCAGTGTTGGTCGGCACTGTTTTTATCGTATACCCGGCTATTGCAGCACTGGATGGGTTGGTACCGTGAGCTTCATCAGGAATAAGTACTTCTGTTTTTTTGTTGCCTTTTTTACGGTGGTATGCTGCAATAAGCATCATTGCTGTAAGCTCGCCATGGGCACCGGCCATCGGCTGGAGCGTGAATGCGTCCATACCGCAGATTTCCTGAAGCAACTGTTCAAGTTCATACAGAACACCGAGAGCACCCTGGGTTAAAATACCGCCATGGCGGAGCTGGGGAAGTAAAGGGTGCAGCGATGCAAAGCCCTCGATACCGGCAAGTTTTTCAGTAATTTTCGGATTATATTTCATGGTGCAAGAACCCAGCGGGTAAAAGTTAGTATCCACACCATAATTTTTACGTGATAATTCGGTAAAGTGACGGACTACATCCAGTTCTGAAAGTTCACAGAGCCTTAATTCCGTTGAACGTTTGAATCTATCGGGAATTTCTGTATTAACCGGGACATCGCACTTTGGAAGATGCACACCTCGCCTGCCTGGAATAGATTTTGAATAAATTATTGCCATAATGCGTCCTCCAGGGCTTCAGCGAACTGTCCAATCTCATGTTTTGTCCGTTTTTCGGTAACGGCTACCAAAAGAAAATTTTCCATGCCTTTATAATAACGGCCGAGAGGAAAGCCGGCTGCAAATCCCCGTTCAATCATTCTCCCTGCAAGTTCACCGGCATCAATGGGAAGTTCGATAGTAAATTCATTAAAGGTTGGAAATGATTCCATAACCTGAACTGATGGAATTGCTTTAAAACGTTCCTTTGCATAGTAGGCTTTATTCAGGCAGAGTTGTGCGACCTCAGTCATACCCTCTTTGCCCAAAAGGCTCAGGTAAACATGAGCACGCAACGCACACAATGCCTGGTTTGTACAGATGTTCGACGTTGCTTTTTCGCGTCTGATATGCTGTTCCCGCGCCTGCAGGGTAAGAACAAATCCTTCTCTTCCTTGTGTGTCAACAGTCCGGCCGGCAACACGACCGGGCATTTTTCTGGCGAGCTGTTTTCTTGTTGCGAGAAAACCAAGGTATGGGCCGCCAAAAGAGAGTGGTATACCCAGTGATTGCCCCTCACCTGTAGCAATATCGGCGCCGATTTCCCCGGGTGTTTTTAAAAGCGGCAGGGCAAGAGGATAGGTAGACTGAATCACAAGGATGCCCATGGAATGGCATTTATCTGCGATATCAGAGTGATTATCAACCACCCCGAAGAAATTGGGATTCTGGAGAATGACTGCTGCGGTATGGTCATCAATAGCATTAAAAAGTTTTTTCCGGTCACTGTGACCATGAGAAACACCGATTTCACAGAAGTCGATTGATAGATTGGAGGTGTATGAATAGAGCATCTTACGGTAAATGGGATTAACCCCGCCGTCCAGGACAATACGGTTCCGTCCGGTCGCATGTATTGCCATCTGGCAGGCCTCATACAGGGCAGTACCGCCATCATACAGAGAGGCATTAGCCACTTCCATATCCGTAAGGCGTGCGATATCAGTCTGGTATTCGTAAATTGCCTGCAGGGTACCCTGTGAAAGTTCAGGCTGATACGGTGTGTAGGCTGTATAAAATTCACTCCGTGATACGATTGCATCGACAGCAGATGGTATAAAATGGTCATAGAAACCGCCGCCGAGGAAGCTGATCAGGTGTGAATAATTCCGTGATGCCAGCTTTTCAATAATAGTGGTAACTTCAAGCTCGGATTTGCCGGGCGGAATAGAAAACGATTTCGGGTAGAGCCGTTTGGGTATATCACTGAAAAGAGCATCGACAGATGAAAGACCGCAGACTTTTAACATGTCTGCCTGTTGTTGGGGAGTATTAGCGATATAGCTCATGCATTACTTTCCAGATATGTTTCGTATGCCTGTGCATCCATTAGCGTGTCAAGTTCACTCAAATCAATATCCCTGATTTTGAACATCCAGCCTTTTTCATAAGGCGAAGAATTTATAATTTCAGGGGCCGAAACAAGTTCGGAATTGACTTCTGTAATAGTGCCCGAAACAGTGGCATTGATGTCGCTTGCCGCCTTAACGGATTCGATAACACAACACTCCTTTCCTTTAACTACCGTGGCACCTGCCTCAGGCAGTTCGACATAGGTAATATCACCCAGTGCATCCTGTGCGTGGTCGGTGATACCGATAACAGCAGTGTCTCCTTCAACTTTTACCCATTCGTGTGATTCCATGTATTTTCTGTCGTCAGGGATCATGTTTCATTTCTCCTTATTTGTTTTAATTTTATCGCTACTATTACAGTACAATGTCACTAAGTTTAATGTTCTGAGAATTATAAAAAGTCTGATAATGTTTTTTTTACGGTACCATTTTTATATAAAGGAAGCTCGCATATCACAGCCTTCATTTCCTGTCTGTGAGCACTGATGATTATTTCTGTTCCGGGAACAGTGTATTCATTCTTTACATAACCCAGTGCGATTGATTTTTCCAATGAAGGAGAGAAGCTGCCACTGGTAACCATACCAATGTTTATTCTATTTTCAGAAAGGATTGTATCTCCATTGCGTGCCGTACTGAGATCTTCGAGAATAATACCAACCAGTTTTGATGTGCCGGTGGTTGGGTCGAGTACCTTGTCGGAATCGATAAATGTTTTATCGCCTGCTATTGCCCATGTATATCCCGTTTCTGACGGATAGTGTTCAGTATTAAGTTCCTGTCCGTATGCCGGGTATCCCATTTCGAGGCGAAGGGTATCCCGACAGCCAAGGCCGGCAGGGGATGCACCGTAGTTCATGCATTGATACCAGAATGAGTTTGCAATATCGCATGGACAGAAAATTTCAAAACCTATCTCACCGGTATATCCGGTTCTACTAATCAGCAATTTAGTGTTTTTATAGTATCGATAGGTAAAGTGAAAGTAAGGCAGTTCCTCAATTGGTGCATCAAGAAGTTTGGATAAAATCGGTGGTGAAGCCGGTCCCTGCAGGTCGATTTTAGCGGTAATATCTGATATGTCTGTAACTGAAGTACTTTCTGATGAGTTCTTTTTAATCCAATCAATATCATAGTGTTGCGCCGCTGAATTGACAA
Organism: Chitinivibrionales bacterium; assembly: GCA_030593665.1. The sequence goes on from JAUVGS010000013.1 coordinate 3,263, forward strand.
CCATTATAAACTTGTTTTCAGCGATACGATAAATAATTTGATCATCAATAATACCTCCCTGTTCGTTACAGATAAAGCCATATCTGCATTGCCCGATGTTTAAACTGCCAACAGAGCAGGTGAGAATTTTTTCCAGGTCCTCGCATACCTTATCCCCGCTGAGACGGATTTTACCCATATGACAGGTCTCGAATAGTGAAACAGATTCACGGGTTGCTTTGTGTTCTTTAACAATCCCTTTATATTGAAGCGGCATTAAAAAGCCGCTGAAATAGTCAAGTTTAGCTTTTAGTGACAGGTGGGTCGGATAGAGAACTGTTTTTCTTGATGATTTTTTAGTACACATTCTGATATACCAAAAGGGTAATTGTTTACAGGTTCAGAGGTTCGGGGTTCAGAGTTCACAGGTTCCGAGTTCAGGGATTCAGAGGTTCAAATTTCTGACAACGGACTTTCATCTTTTGACTTTTAACTTTCGTCTTCCAATTTCCTTCTATTTCACCACAATCATCAACCGGGAACCTTTTAACCCCGAACCTGTGAACGGTCACTAAATGTCTTTCGCGTATCAATATACCAAAAGGCATCTTTTGAGTAAAGTGTATTTCGCGCATATTTTTATACATTATAATGTGGGTGTCAGCGCGTAAAACAATATTATAAGCAACAACATTGTATTGTATTCCGCCCCGTAATATTTTAGTATGGTAATAATCATATCACTTTTTAAGGAGGCGGGAATATGTATAGACAAAAAGGAATGAGAATAGTACTTGTTGCAATGATATGTTCACTCTGTTGTATCTTTACGAGTGATGTGTTTGCACAGTCAAAGAAGAGGGTAAGTAACCTTGAGAAACGTATTACCACTCTTGAAAAACGAGTCAGGCAACTTGAAGAACGTCTTGAAAAGGCATTGAATCCTGCCAAATATTCAGGGCAGAAGGCAAAGAAGGTTACTGCAAGCCCAAAGAGAACGGGGGTAACCTTTATTAAATCGCCTTTGCGAGGCAAGCTCGTGCGTAAAAATCTGAAACTTGCCGGAGCCGGTGAAGTTGATGACAACCTTGCTCTATTGATAACTTTTAAGAATGAAGGCGCTGCCGGTATAGTTTCCTTTAAAGGTGATATCATTTTTAAAGATGTGTATGCAGACAGTATTCTGAGTTTTTCTGCTGAAATTGAAAAGGCAATACCCGCAGGGATGAGTAATACCTGGTTTGGAGGAATTCCTTATGATGCCGGAAATTCCAGCCATCGCAAGCTGTTGGATACGAGTGTCGACAGGATAAAAATTATAGTCAGACCGGAGGTTATTGTTTTTTCCGACGGGACAATGAAATCGTATAAGAAGAAAAAATGATGTAGTCATTCACGGGTTCAGGGTTAACGTAATTCACTTATTTTAAACCTTATGAACCTGTGAACGGTTAAAAATAATTAGTAACCTGTTTCCCCTTTTCTTACCGGGATATCGAAAATACCAAGTAAATTCGTCTTGTCAATAGACTGCATTTCTTTTCCCACAGACCACGCTGTTATTATTTCTATCGGTTTATTGTGATAGAGCGTTCTTCCCTCACTTCTGAAAAGTGATATTCCTTCTTCCTGACCGGTGTAAATTAAATGAAAGGGATTTTTTATCCATTCAATACTAATAGTGCTCACGCTATTTTTACCCTTGAATACATTCTCTGAAATTTGTTCCAGTGGTGTTTTGTTTTCCAGACGAAATTCGATATGCGAGAGCACAATGTCTTCCGTTTCAGGTTGTATGACATCTATTCTGTAAATAGTTTTATTAACTATCTGTATTACGACAGTCCAGGTAAGCTTTTTACCGTTTTTTGTCGAGCAGGTATAATCTAACCGTTCACCCATGAATTTTGGACGTTCTATAGGTGTCCTGTCGATTAATGCTATCGGCTTTATTTGTTCTTTTTCGCTGAAAATCGTCAGGCCTGACCGACCTTCGCAGCAAAGAGTGTAGAAGGGGTGAGGTATTTTGTGCCGACATTGCGGCATAATAATACAGACAGGAGGGGATATAATTTTGTATAAGGTTACCTGTGTTCTTGTTTCACGCTCTTCAGATTCAATCTCCCATACGTATTGATGTATAAGACCGGAATGCTCCCATTCAAGGCGTTGATCCTGAATACCTTCGGTTTTCTGAGCACATAACCATGCACTTTGCAGGTATCCCAGTATTGTCGAAAGCTCAGTATCCGGGGTAGAGTGCATTGATTTTTTAAGAAGGTTGAAATAGAGATGCGCCGCACGTTTGGCACGGTTTTCAAAGGCATTTGGGCACCAGCCGACATGCATACAGGATTCTATAATAAAACAGGACATGGCATAACTTAATGCAGCGTTCTTATTAAAGATTGTAATTCGTTTTGGTGTCACTGCATGACAGAGGAAGGTCATCAGTTCTGCACCATTGCGCTTATCTGGTGATAAAACAGGAGAGCTATTGGTAGTATCGAACAGATTAGCGAGTGCTTTATGAATTGTATGAAATAGAATGGAAAAGAAATGCTTATTATTTTGATTGAGAATTGACGGTAGAGTGAGAGAGGAATCCTGCACAAGCTGTGAAAGGAAAAATGATACTGCTCTGAATGCAGCATCATTTACCGTAATATCCGGTTTTGTTAATTGGATGGGCAGAGTATCTGAAACATGTGGTACCGTTTCAATAATATCCCTGGCGAGGTATTTATAAGCACTTGAATTCATTGTAGATGCGTCAATCTCTTTACAAACTGCCTGAATATACGATTTTTAATGCCATAGCCTCTGCTTCTCCCTTGCTTAACAGGTATTCTATCATTTTCAGGGCAAAAGAGATGGCTGTTCCTACCCCGCTGCCGGTAATGATATTAATATCCTGTACTACCGGATCTTTAGTAAAAGTGCCGCTGCCGATTTTTTCTTCAACACCGGGATAACAGGTATAATTCTTTCCTTCAAGGATACCTGCTTTATCGAGCACCAATGGTGCCGCGCATATAGCCGCACAAAGAAATCCCTTTTCATTTGCGTTACGCACAATATTCAGTACCGTTTCAGATTCTGCAAGCCAGGTGGTTCCAGGCATACCTCCGGGTAAAATAACACCGTCAATATCACCTGAGAATTCTTCCAATAAAATATCTGCCTTAATCGTGATATTGTGTGCGCCGGTTATTTCAGTGCTGCCGAGACCGGCAACAGTGACTTCAATGTTAGCACGTCTGAGCAAATCAACCTGGGTTACCGCTTCAACTTCTTCATGGCCCTGCGCGAGAATGAGTAATACTTTTTTAGGCATGTTTTTGTTCCTTTCTCATGGATAACTTAGTACACGTGTTGATAAATATACAGCTGCTTTTTATTGTCCTCTTCCTCGGTCAAAACAAGTCGATAGCATGCTCTTTCATCGCATTCGAACTGGCACTTTGCTTTCATTCCGTTCCTCGAAAGATCAATCAAAATCCGAGGACGAGGACGAGAACGAGAACGACAATAAATCATGATACTTTTTAGAACAAGACCACTTAGTGTCTTGTCTTTACGGCCTGAATAGTTACAAAATATCAATTAAGGTTAATACTTGCTATCCCGACATCCTGCACCTTTGGTGTGCAGAAATGCTGCATTAATGCCAGGTACTGCTCAGCTCCGGGTTTCTGTAATTTTAATACTTTTACGGTTCCATTTTTTGTTTCAAAAAATAGTTTGCTATCTTTCTTTTTATTGGAAATCATTGAAAATGAGCATAATTCCTGTGAACGGAAAATCAATGTATCATGCTTCCAGTAACAGAGAATGTTAATGGAAGACCTTTCGCTATTGGTACAAACTGTCCATGAAAGGAGATTGTCGGAAAGATTAGGTACTTTTTCCGATATAATGCAGGATATATTGTCACGGGAAGGTTTCCGCCAGGTATTTATAATTCCTACCAGAGCTTCTCTCTCTTTTTCCCGGTATTCAAATCCATGTTCTTCGTCAGGGTAAATCTTTCTTTTAACATACACACCCTGCTCTTCAAGCCGATCAAGGAATTTTTGAACAACAGTAATCGGATACAGGTGATCTTTCCCCGCATTAACGTTATAGATAGGCCGCTGCATGATATTTGACGGATACAGTTCCATACCGACACGCGGCAGCATACCGCCAAAACCGGATACCGCAATAAAACCGGCAAAAGGGCTGCAGATGCAATTAGCCGCAGCATAACAGCCGGTTGCTCCGTCCGAAACGCCTGCGAGAAATATCCGGTCAGGATCAATCGGGAAATTGAGGGTCATATACCGTACGGTTTTTAAGATGCGGTTAAGGCCGGCATGTGTCCACCAGGGTACTGCCCTGTTCGCTGAAGGAGAGGCGAGAAAAAGATCAATCGTATCTGCAAGAAAGCGGAACATCTCAAAGGCAAACTCGCCCTTATCGGTCCGCAAAGTACCGATACCACCGTGGAGATATATTAAAAGTGGATACAATGAGTCTTCAGCAGTATGCGAAGGCGTTGCAAAGCCCAGTATACTCTCGTTTCCATCCCGGTCTTAGCATTTAACAGTATGTGAACCCGGTTTGATTTTTTTTGATCTAATCAGTGATACCAGGGAGTCGAGTTCTTGTATAGAAGGTTTTACCGCAAGTAATGTTTCCAGTATATTCGTATCAGCATTAACGAACCAGTTTGTAAAATGGATGTCACTGTTCTCAGGAAGCGGAGGGGTGCAGAAACAGAGTAGAAAAGAAAAAGATAGTATAAAAGGGAGTCGATTAGTCAAGGTTACCCTGCTTGACAGGTGCTTTCAAATTCCGAGCGTGAGGAAAAAATGGTGACCGATTCCTCAAGGTTAACAATAGAGAAAATCCCCTGAATATCCTCACTCGGGCCGAAAATGACAAGCTTACCCTGCGCATTTTCAAGCCTTTTCTGGAAGTTGAGAAGAAGGGTAATAGCGCTTGAGTCGATATACGAGGTATTCGTCAGATCAAGTGCAACACAAGGATTTGGATTCCTTTCAACATTTTCAAATACTTTGCGAATATCGCTGAGTATCCGCACGACAAATGCACCGTCAATACCGACAATATCCCACATATTCCATTTTTCTGTTGAAATGTTCATATAGGAACCTCCCACCTGATTTTTAAAGGTCTTTTTGGAAAGTAACAAGAAAATAGGGTAGTAGATATACGAAAGTCAAGGGGAGATCTTAAAAATGATTGTTTTGGGAATTGGAAGCGTGTGGTTTTGTTATTAAATTCGATAGTCGGTTATGGTTAGGGTAAAGGTACACATTTGATTAAATTCCAATTTACAAGCATCAAATTTCAAATAATTCTCAAATCTCAATATTCAATGATTAAAATAAGAAAAATAACTGCCATTCAGAGTATTTTTATGTCATTTTTATTTCCAAGGGTAAGGATAAAGTTGCCTTCGGCAACATTCTATTATGTCATTTGCCCTTTGAGATTTATTTGGTATTTGGTCGTTGTGATTTGTGATTTCATTACGTTACTATTAAATGATACGGGCATCGTTACCGTTAATCCTTACCGTATTTAAAAATTGTAAAAAAGAATAATAAACACACCTTCGAGGTGCAGATATTCTAGCAACCACCTTTGGTGATGGTCAATCGACCAGGGAAAATATCACAATAGTATTTTAGGTCTTGACAAAAATTAATCTTTATCAAAACGACAATTCGGGAATTTTTGTTAAGCTACTTCCCATCTATGACTCTGTTGATTTAATACAATTTTGCTAATTTATTTTATCATTTGTTAATACAAAGTGCCGTTTTTGAGCAAATTCGGGCACTTGACACAACGCTACTCTCTAAAAAACCTATTAAATCAACAGAATCATCTATAGCTTTGAAGATACTGTATCACCATATACTCTAACAATAAGAGTCGTGGAAAATTGGTAAGAGACCTATTTCAAACGTTTTCTCGCAGAAAACTTATAAGATATTGATTTATTAAATGCATTGGTTATTTTAGTAGAGATGACAATTAAAAGAGTATAAGATTTAGAGAAAAGCAGAAAAAATTAATGGAAGACATTTTAAAAAGAATTAAACGTGCAGTAATGGCAGGCCATTATGTTTTCAGTCGAAAAGCCCGTATTGAATTGGAAATAGATCACCTGCATCAAATTGATGTTGTTGAATCGATTTTAAACGCCGTTGCGATTTATAAAAAAATTCGGTCAACCAGTCCAAAAAAAACATCGACCAAGGAATTATTGTATATAATACTAAGTACAAACTTAGATGGATTACCGATTTATACAAAAGGTAAACTGGTTAATGAAAAAGGACAAGACACCTATTATTTCCTTGTTTCATCGAAAAAAGCATTATAGGAAAAACTATGAATAAATTACAAATAAGTAAATGTCCAAGTTGTGGCAGTAAGAATCTTAAGAAGGTTCGAAAAGATTGGAAGAGTACTGAACTGAAAAATAATTATACCGTACCATCTTTAGAATACTTTGAGTGTCCGGATTGTGGCGAAGAGCTATTCGATCGTGATGCTATGAACCAAATTGAACAATACTCACCCAGTTTTAAAAAGCGTCGCTCGAAAAGTAAAGTTGCTGCATAAAGGAAAGTATTAACGGAATGACCTCATTTACCGGTCTGGTAATGGTCTCCTTCTTAAGAAATATTCTTTGTTTCCTCACAGCATACTCCGCACTTTCACCGCACCATTCCGATCTATTCTCACGATTACCGCACCATTTATTTCTGTTGATAATGTCCGGTTATAAGCAGTTTTTCTAAATTCGAAGCGTTTTCCCTGACTTGGATATATAGAAGTATTATTATCAATTCGTAAAGTGGTACTATCCGATTGGAATGATGGAGCCTTATTGGAAGAAGTAATAAATATTTGTACGCCGCTGCATGACAGCTTTAGCATCGCAGGCCTTGGTGCCGAATACCATGAGGCATCATTTTTCTGATAATATACGGTACAGGTACACGCTTTCGCGGGGATGATTTGCCAGCCTGATCGTGTTTTGATATGGTCGATATCGAGCGAGTTAAGATACAGGTCGAGGTTTTCTTTTACCGGATAATCATTTACACTGTTACAACTGATTACATTTCGCGGCGTTATGTTTGTACATACCGGATCAAGATCATGGACGACATTTTTTTCTACGGATGGTAATAATATAGCGTCCATTTTTTTTAACATATAGTGGCGAAGCCAGGGTTCGAGGATGTACTTATAGGTAGCAGCCGGGGATTTTGGGGCAGTGGAGCTGACCAGCCATATTTTTCTATTGGGAAAGCGAATTCCTATAGGAGGATTTTTTTTAGCATTAAAAAAAACGATCTCAGTATATGACATCAATGTATTCCTGAGAATAATAACAGGGACCATAAGAAATAGACAGAGAGCCATCCAGCGTAGATACCGGATTTGATAGGTACGGTTGACTGCCGCAAATCCCAGAACCATAAGGCTGTACACTACGAAAAATTCGATGTAGGGTATCGGTACTCCAACAGATGCCCAGGGGATAACGCGCGACAGTTCGGCAAGGCTGGTGATACAAAAGAGAAAAAATTCAGTTGCCCGCATGATAATAAGAGCCATGGGCTGCCAGAGCATCTGCATTATAATGCCTGCAAAAAAGAAATTCATTGCCAGGCCCATGAGCAGAACTGCAAATATATTCGCGAACAGGCCATACAGAGAGATACGGCCAAAGTAATACACGATAATCGGTAATGTCGCGATAAAGCCTGCACAGGAGACAAAAAACGGTGTGAAAAATGTTTTAATGCAAAGCGATGCTACGTCATTACTGCTTGTCGGCATTAACTGTCGATTGAAGATAGGGAAAAGGGTTATTATACCGAATGTCGCGGCAAAGGAGAGTTGGAAACCCGGTGTAAAGAGGCTTGCCGGTGACATGATAAGCCAGATAATACCTGCAACACCCAGTGAATTGATAACATGATTATTCCTCTGAAACAGGGTTGAAAGAAGAATAAGGGTGGCCATAATAACGGCACGAAAAAGAGACGGTATAAATCCGATAAAAAACAGGTAACACCAGATGAAAAGAATGGTGCTGAGGATTTTATATACTCGTGCAATTGGAAGTATTGAAAGCAGCAGCCACACACTTGAAATCAGTATCGCAACATGGAGGCCTGAGATAGCTAACAGATGATATATACCGGCGTCGCGAAAGATCGATTTTACATGTGGTGTCAGGTTATTTTTTTCACCCAGGAATGCCGCCTGAAGTATTCCCTTCAGTGATGGATTAGTAACATGTGCAATCGTTTTTAAAACGGTTGTTCGAGTGAAACGAGCAGCTCGGTTTACCGGTGAAGTTGATGGAACCGTGGTGAGAAGGGCATCGATTCTGAATCGACCGCTTATATTATTTGCCAGGAGCGTAGTGTACTCGTTAAATGCATGCGGATTTGCCGGAGGATGCGGAAGGTATAATTGAC
>JAUVGS010000189.1 GCA_030593665.1 Chitinivibrionales bacterium
AGGAAGCGTCAGTGTCTGGTTCTATGATTCCCCAACCGGTAAACTGGTACACTCGAGCGTCAAAATTCCTCGCAAAGGCGATTTTAACCTTTCTGTAACAAACAATCAAATCAAATACAACCTGTTTGAAAACAGGAACATTTCCCTGTCGGTATCTGATCTAAAGGGAAGTACCCAGAGAATTATCACGAATGAACATAAATCTGCCGGTCAATACTTTATTCCGTGGAGAAGCTATCAAAAGAGTTCAGGGGCTTATTTCATAACCCTGCAAACGAAGAATGAGGCAAAAACGCAAAAGTTTTTATTTGTGAAGTAAATATAAGACAGGCAATCTCATAACCCGGAATAGTTAGAAAAAGGGAATGTTTTAGAAGGGTATTCTTTAACCTCATCTAAATAACTATTCACTTCATATAGGAAGTACTTATGAGGAATTTTTCTTTACGATTATTTATAACATTTATCCTCTGTAGTGTACTATACGGAGCTAAAAACACAGAATCTGTTTTTCAGGAAGAGGGCTTGTATGCCACACTTGAGACAAACAAAGGTGATATTGTTATTAAGTTCACCTTCCAGATAACGCCGCTAACGGTCTGTAATTTTGTCGGTCTTGCCGAAGGGACTCTTAAAAATATACAATTTGATCCGGGAGAACCCTATTTTGACGGATGCAAATTTCACCGTGTCGAAGCGGACTGGGTAATCCAATCAGGTGATCCCACAGGAACAGGGTCCGGCGGCCCAGGATATCAGTTTAAATGCGAAGTCGATCCGTCACTTGTGCATGACAAAGCAGGTGTGGTCGGCATGGCTAATTACGGCTATCTTACCGAGACAAACGGCTCTCAGTTTTATATAACCCATGCTGGTGGATCCAAATATGACAAACTCAACGGCGGCTACACTATTTTCGGGCATACTGAAGATATGGATATTGTTAATGCTATCAAGCAAGGCGATGTTATCAATAAAGTAACCATTACCCGTGTCGGCATTGAAGCTAAGAAATTTAAATCGGATCAGGAGACGTTTGATAATTTATTGCAGGGTATAACTGAGATTGAGGATGAAACGGAATCTTTTGTATTAAATAATGATAAAATTTCAATAAGTACCAATCATGGAAACATATCGTGTAAACTCATTAATCCCGGTATTATTGACATTGCGCTGTTCTCCGTTAATGGGCGTGAGTTGTTTTCTAAGAAACAAATACATGCTGCCAATAACGTTACCATTCCGTATTCCTGCAGGCCGGGCATGTATATGATTCGTATTAAACAGGGGAAAAGAGTTACAACACGTAAAGTGGTAATGCAGGAATTCTAAAACTTCTGAGGTTTTTTTAAGGTTTTCAAATTCCCTCTGAGACTTTACAGAACCGATGCGTGAAGAATGATGTTACACCCCTTAATAAATATCCGTATCGCAGAATTCGCACGGCTCTGCCGGATATATCGGCTGGGAATAAATTGACGGATCGGTGTTCTTGTACCTTATTTTGTTTTTAAAACCTTAGCAGACAAAGGACACCCACCACCCTCTTCATACCTTATTACCTTATTCTTCTGTAACGCTTCCCGGTAATGTTTTATATTCGATATTCATGTCAAATTATCAAATAAGGTAATAAGGTTTAGAGATTAGTTGGTTTCCCCTGTTTACTAAGGTGTTAAAGGCAAAATAAGGTTTTTATTAATTCGACCGTCTCTTTCTTTAAACTCTCACCAACAGTGTATTTAAATTCTTTGCTGAAATTCTTAGTAAAATTGAATATACCAAGAAGTAAATCATAAGATGCTTTATAAACTGGTAGTTCATCATATTTTGCCATATAAACCAAACTTGAAATTTTAAAAAATATCGCGACCCGCAAGCGGGTAAATTAAAACAAAAAAAATGAATCAAAGAAATCAATCCCGCAACAACCGAACTGAAAACCCATACCCCTTACTGCTGTAGTTACTGCCCAGGTTGACGTAAATGCAGTAGAGGCCACGGGAGTGTGCGCGTGACTCACTGTACTCCGTAGAACTCCACCAGTAACCGCCGATACCCTGGTTACCGAAATTACCACTGTCGTGACAATAACCGCCCGGGAAAGCCGAGAAACCACTTCTGTTATTCGATAACGTATCATTCCCTATATAACCTGCGGTACTTGATGAATACCAACCTGTCTTTGCTGCCATTGATTTAGCTATCTTGTTTCCTGTTGTCGTTCCATCCCAATTGTAGCCATTGGCTATTAAATAATTCTCCAGGGTGTTCCAATCCGTAGTGTCCGGCACATGCCAGCCCGAAGGGGCAAGTTTGCCCGTATTCACCGCATGCCAGTTATACAATGAGCCGAATTTAATGATGCTATCGGGATCCGAGGTGTTGTTATAGTAGCAATAAGCGCCCGTATCTAAACCTGACCATGCCGTATTATTCGTAACATTGGGAATATCTATGCCGTCATTGTACTTCGTCACACGAAGATTCTGCATTGTCCATATTTGCGTCCCTATAGTAACAGTCGTATACACGTTTCCATTATTATCCGTAACTGTCCATTTCGCGTACAATATAGTGTCAGTGCTCACAGTAAAAGTCGATCCTTCCGCGTAATCAGCGCCACACCCGTTCAGTTCCGTATTCCAGCCGGCAAAGGCACACCCGGTTTTCAGCAGGTTACCGCTGTTTTGTGACACGGTTATCAGAGCGCCTGCACTGTCATTCACCGCCGCAGGCACTGTTCCGCTGCTCGCGCCATTACCGTTGTACGTTATGGTGTACGCAGGTACCCATCTGGCATAAACCGTTATATCTGCGGTCACAATCGTGATTGCGGTAAATTCAGTGCCGCCGCCGCTGGCTGCTGTGTACCAGCCGCCGAAAACATAGCCGGTTTTTGCAGGTGCTGCCGGTAATGTCACAACCGTTGTTGCCGGTGACGTTACCGTTTTAGTTGCCGGATCCGGCGATGTTGTTGCTCCATCTCCGTTAAAGGTGACGATATAAGTGTAGAGCCACTTTGCATAAACCGTTATGTCCGATGTCACAACCGTGGACGAGATAAATTCAGTACATCCGCCATTAATCGCTGTGTACCAGCCACTAAATATATAGCCGGTTCTGGCAGGTGCTGTCGGTAATGCATCAACTGTAGCAGCTGGTGACACTACTGTTTTGCTTGCCGGATTTGGCAATGTCGTTGCCCCATCTCCGTCAAAGGTGACGGTGTAACTGTAGCTGTCCCACTTCGCGTAGAGCGTCACATCGGCAGTAACCGTTTCTGTGGCGAACACCCACGCATTCGTACATCCCGGTTCCTTAAACCAGCCCCCAAAGGTATAGCCGGTGCGGGTCGGTGCTGTTGGCGCCGTTACTAATCCGCCGTGATTTATTGTCTGCGCTGCAACTGCGCTGCCGCTTTGTGAATCAAAGGTTACGGTATACCGGATTATTGTCCACTTTGCGTAGAGTGTCACATCAACAGTGACCGTTTCTGTGGCAAATACCCATGCGTTGGTACATGCCGGTTCCTTAAACCAGCCCCCAACAATATAGCCGGTGAGGGTCGGTGCTGTTGGCACTGTTACTAATCCGCCGTGATTAACGGTCTGCGCCGCAACTGCGCTGCCACTCTGTGAATCAAAGGTTACGGTATACCGGATTATTGTCCACTTCGCGAAGAGTGTCACATCGACAGTGACCGTTTCTGTGGCAAATACCCATGCGTTGGTACATGCCGCTTCCTTAAACCATCCGCCAAAAATATAGCCGGTGCGGGTCGGAGCCGCCGGTTCCGTTGCTGATTCGCCGTAATTTACTGTCTGCGCCGCAACCGAGCTGCCGCCCTGTGGATCAAAGGTTACCGTATGGGTTTTAATAGTAAAATCAGCAGCAATACTAAGATTTGCCGTTACAATCACGGTTAATGGATTCGCACCACCAATTACACCCCCGCTCCATCCGATGAAAGTATTACCGCTGTTCGGGATCGCAGTCAGAGAAACCGTATCACCATAATCATAAAATGCCTTAACAGGCAGAACTGTTGCGGTGCCGTTACCCTGGGCCGTAACGACTACGGTGTATTTATTCATGGCAAACAACGCTTTAATTTCCGCATCCCCATTTTCCAGCACAACCGTAGTTGAATCGGATAAAGTATCCGCAATTGCAGAGATACCATTAACACATTGCCATTTCACAAGGTGATAACCGGTCGAGGCAGAGGCTGTTATTACAGTGGCGGCGTCGTGATTAACCGTATCAATGCCAAATGGTAGTGTGGTTCCGTTACTGTCACTTGAAACAGTAAGCGTATAGGTGTTAATCGCAAAAATTACCTGTAGCGTATGGTTAATCGAGACCTGGGTAAAAATATATGCCGTATCAACACCGATACTGACACTGTCAACCAACACGTCAACAATATGAAATCCGGTATCCGGGATAACAATAAATTTTTGATTTGCACCGGGCTCAATAAGCACATCCCCTGACGGAGAAAGTGTTCCTCCGGTATCCGCAGTCGCACTGATAATAAAGTTAAAATCAAGTACCTGAATTATAACCGTTTGAGTGTCGGCAAGCAAACTGTCCCGCGCGTAAAATGTCACGGTATATGTTCTAGAGTCGGTATATGCAGGCTGCCAGGTAAATGTCCCGGTACCATTGCCGTTATCAATAAAAGCAGCACCTGCAGGAACTGCCGAAGTGTCAATTTTAACAGAATCACCGTCAGCATCGGTTGCTGAAACAGTAAAGGATAATTGCTGCCCCTCATAGATTGCGGTATCGCTGATACTATCCAGCACCGGAGGGTATTTCACATCCTGCACAACGATTATTGTTGAGGTATATGTCGTGTCGATACTATCCGACGCGAAAACCGTCATGAAGTAGATACCGCCGTTATTTCCAATTTGTGACTGCCACACAAGAGTATTCCCGGTATCGGCAGTATCATTCAGGAAGCTGACCGAGTCCGGTCTCGGTAAATCCGTCGTTTCAATACCATAATACAGGGAGTCATTAAGGATAGAATCATTGTTCTTATCAGTAGCAAAGAGAGGAATGGTAAGCAGACCGCCTTCCGGGATGTGGTAAAACGTATCAGGCATTGAATCCTTGAAAACAGGTTTGTAATTGAT
>JAUVGS010000061.1 GCA_030593665.1 Chitinivibrionales bacterium
ATAGAGAGATAATAACGGTATGATGCCAGATGCCTTTATTGGTACCCCAAAAACTCCCGATTCCACTGAATAGGAGCCAAATGGCAAAAAGGGTACCCAGTACCAGCTCATTCCCGAAGAAAATAGAGAGAAATTCACGAACAAGAAGGCATTGTACAATGACCGCGAAATACCCGGAGAAAAAAACCGGCCGGACTGACGGTTCACTTTTCTTCAAAATGGATTGCCTGGTATTTTTTATACTGGGCGTCTTTCCAGTCATCTCTTCCCATACCGGCCTTCATGGCAAGGTGCTCCAGGAAGTTCACTTTATCCGGGAGTTGATCCCATACCTGCGGGAGGAATGTTGATTGGCGCATACCTTTTTTGAGGATAATGCCGTCAACACCCGGGGTGATTTTGCTCAGCAGCTCATCCGGATCATTATAAGTAAAGGGTTCAGGAGGCGTCAGAACAGATACCTCGACCTTGATGTTTTTCAGCTCATCAGGCGTGACATTGGGGAATCGAGGGTCACTGAGTGCAGCATTTTTTGCATTGTCAATAATTGCCTGGTACAAGGGTTTTATCCCCTCGATATAGCCGATACATCCACGGAGATTGCCCTGCCTGGTAAGCGTGACAAAGCAACCGCAATTTTGCTGCATGACAGCGGGGATATCTTTTGGTTCAGGCGGATTTTCACCTTTCACCGCCTGGTTGAGCGCGTTGCGGGCGAGTGTAAGCATGAAACTTTTATCATCATCGAAGAGTTCATTTTGTGGTTGAGTATTGTTGTCGGATGTAGTACCTTCCTCAGGCACTTTTTCTGCTGATGAGCCATTCTTGTCGGGTAAATACACCAGTGAAGCATAGCCGACAACCCGGTCACCTGCACCATGTTGCGGTGCTGTTTCAAATGAATTCCGTGCGTCAAGGAGCTTTGGTTTCAGGTTCATTCTCAATGCAAGCTGCATGGCGATGCGGATCGGCGTCTCACCGCACGCATCGAGGAAACCCGCAGGATTACCTTCCAGGATTGTTTCCAGCGAACGTTTATCAATATTTTTTGCATCGTTATGAGAGTGGTAGTGGGAAAAGTCACTGGAAATAACAACAAGCGTTTTTTTGTCAATAAGCGGGTGAATAAGGTCGGCGATGTCAGCAGTTTTTTTTACATTACCGACAATGATAGGTATGATGGTGAAATCAGAGAGGATAACCTGTAAAAACGGCAGTTGTACTTCAAGGCAGTGCTCCTGGTCGTGTGCGTCAGCGTGCGCGTTAACCAATGAGTTTGCGCGGAGTTTTTTTATGTCCTTTTTGTCGAGAGGAATGTTGCCAAAAGGTGTTTCATACGCATCCACCTCGGGGATAGATATCCCGGAGAAATATTTCTGGTGTGAAGGGCCGATGAGGATAACCTTTTTAACGTTTTTATCGATTGTTGCAAAACCGATTCCTGCAACCGGACCGGAGAATACAAATCCCGCATGGGGACTGATAATGATTTGCGGATGCTCTTTCAGTTTTTTTCCGGCAGTGAGGTACTGCTCGATCTCCACGCGCAGTTTTGCCGGATTTCCGGTATAAAACCGGTCAGCAACAGCGGCACGGCGAAGAGTAGTTTCATTATCTGCTGCATTGCAATTGAACAGTGACATAATAATAACTCCAGAAATGAATGTTCGGGATAGTTGTGATTTCATGGTTTATATACGGGGATGTATAGGTAAAAAAAGTACTATCATAGTATGAAAAATAATAGGGTTTTACAATAAGGTGAAATTAAAATGAATTTTTACCTGAAAAATCGATGAATGAATTATTGAAGATATTCTAAAAGGGATCACAGTCATCAAAAAAATAACTGATGAATGTGATCCCTATACCATTCCCGGAGGGTTAATAGATAGTAGCTAAAAGTTGCGGGGAAAGCGGGTCTGCCACATCATAAACCATGATATTGGTAAAACCCATGGTATATAAAATGCTGTTAACCCGGATAAAATCTTTGGTATCGGGTGTGTTCCAGTATTTAATCTGTGTAACAGTACGGGGATTTTTTACATCAAAGAGGGTGAAACCGTTATGGCCGTTGCTGACAAAGAGCAAAGAATCCCGGACTGTAAGGCCATACGGGGTAAAGGTAGACACCTCATTTAGAATGTATGCTTTTGAAGGATCCGCGACACTCACCACAAGCAGGACATCTTTTGCGGCGCCTCCCCAGTTGCCCGCCCGAAGGGTAACATAGGCGATTGTATCCTGGACAACGACCGGGTCATAGGCTTGGAAATGCTGAAGCGGACAGATTTTTTTCGGGCTGGCGGGATTTACCCGATCAAGGACATACATACCGCCCCGCCCGCCGACATAGAGATAGTCCTGCGTTGAAAAGAGCGTTTCCACGTTCCAGTCAATATATGTTTCCGATAGTGTGATAATAGTATCGGGACGCGAGATATCAATAGTAACAAGGCTGTTGTTATCAAGATAATATAAAAATGAATCAATAACTGCAAAGCAGGCGTATGAACCACCGACTCCGGTTGTCCCGCCATCCGTCATGACTTCAGGATTGGCGCAGTTGAAAAAACCATGGTGTTCATCTACCGGTATAAATTCTCCGGTGACATAATCAGGGTCTTGTTTAATCACGGCCAGTGTGTCATAGGTAAAGTCATCATGCAGTTTAAGGGCAAGTATAAATCCGTACGAATTAGCATAAATGATATTATTCTTTACAGCCAGGCCGCTGTGCCCTTGTAGCGGTATTGAGCCTTTAAACTCTGGTGAAGACGGGGCTGCTACAGAATAGATAGAGATACCCTGGCAACCATCGGAGATAAAAAACAGGGTATCATAGAGATAGATATTCTCTATATTCGAGAAAAACTGACGCTGCGATCTCTGCTTTGTGGTAAAACCCAGTGATGAGAGAATAACAAAGAGCAACACGCCGGTACGCGAAATAAAAGCCACACTTTTTTTAAGAATATTTT
Source organism: Chitinivibrionales bacterium (assembly GCA_030593665.1). The sequence continues at coordinate 2,985 of JAUVGS010000061.1, forward strand.
TTCCATTCATAAGGTCCCCTTTCTGGTGAATGAGATATCACGGGAGGAATTACTTCTCTATAGAGCACACCTCAGAAATATACAATCGCTCAAAAAAAGGTGAGAAAAAATCAGGGAGTACGGTAACCTTTAAGGAGATAGGTTCTTCTCAAAACGCCGTTGATGTATTCGAGGAAACCGACCGAGCCATACTGCGGGGTATAATAGTGGTAGCTCACGGTGTCAGCCCTGGTTCTTTTGTATAAATAGCATTGAACGAACTCCACCGGCGACAGGGAGTTTATCTCCTGAGCAGGTATTGAGAAAGCAATGTTCGTGTCGATTACCTCATACCGGGAGAGGAGGGGATCGGTGGAATCCGGAGATGCGAGATTCCATGTGTCACCGATAACAGCGGGATATTTCAGCCATAGAATTGCTTTTTTATAGAGCGTTTTCTTTTCTCCGTAATATTCGCCGTGAATATAGATACCGGTGGTATCAACATTGTGATCGCGATAGGAAATAAGTATTCCGCTGTCAAGGTCTTCCCATTCGAATTCATACAGGTAGAGCTGGAATTTCTGCTCGAAATTATAGTCGGTAATCAGGGTGAGCAGGGTGTCGTAGTCAAGGCCATAGACTCGTCCAATTTCACAATGTAAATCTGCGGTGACGTTTCCCGAAGAATCGTGGGCAGTGTGTGAAAATGTCCACCGGCTGTGCACTGCCAGTGGAATGATACCGGGTGTGCGGGGGTAGGGGATCTCGCCGCCGGTATCCATAAGATCGGCGGTGCCGCATGAACAGAGTACCAGCGCCGGGAAGATGAAATAGCGAATAATGGCTGTTGTTTTTATTCTATGCATACCGTGTCCTTAATGTCTGTTCAGCAGATACGTTGTGAATAATGAAAAGCTTACCCCTGAAAAACCGTATTGTAACGGGGCACTATTTTCTTTACTGGTATATAGTTCCTTATCATCGGTTTGAAATCGATAGGAAACAAGTGCGCCGAGGGCGAATGGTACCCGAAAGGTATATTTGAATGTCGCGCCGAACGTTGGCAGAATAAGAAAGCCGTTGTCGGTGAAGGTGTTATATGCTGATACGTTGTAAAGACCGTTGGTGAAAACACTTGCAACGGTAAAATCTGCAAAAAGCCAGTCAATCCCGCCGCGAAGGGTAATGAATTTCAGTATTCTGTGATGAAAGGTATACCCGACTCTCAGGTGGAATGTCCGGCAGGAAAAAGTGTCATTGATCTGTAATTGAGCAGGATAGGTGTTTGAATCTCCCGGTGAAGATACGGTACTGGTGTAATGCCTTCTGTCTTTTAACCGGAACGAGTCAAAAGAAAAGTACACCTGCATATTGTTTTTGAAGTTTATTTCAAGTCCGAGACCGCCGGTAAACACACTCGAGGAAAATTTAAATGAAGGATACATTGAAAGCAGGTGAAAATCAGTATACTGAGCATTGCACTGTGAAGCAAGCCGAGAGAGATCAAAGTCAACGAATCCCCCGGCCAGGGTAATACCAAAAAGCACACGCTGTTTTTCCGCGCCTTTTGAGTAAACCGGTATCGTACGAATTTTGCGAAACATGGCATTGGATAAAGTGACAATCGTATTTTTCCTAACGACTATTTTTGCTTTGTACGAAGCATCTTTCCTGCTGTTATATATTTCATAGGTACCGGGATTGACTGCTATAAAAATCCTGGTTCCTTTTTCCTTTGACAAATCAGCGGTGAGATCCTTTCGGGCGCCCAGTACAACAATCGTTTCTTCAATATCCTGGTCGAGAATGATACCGCATGTTCTAACGGTTATATCCGCAAGAACGACATTTCCTTCACCCTGAATGCTGAATTGATACCCCGGATGCTGTACCCCGCCGGTCGAATGAATTGTCGAGGAGACGGTGCGGTTGTAGGAATACTGGTAGGCTTCCGAAAGGGTTATCTTTTTATCGCCTGAGATATCTGCGCAGCCGCGGAGCGCATTGATAAAATGGAAGGTAAACACTGAGTTCTTATACAGATCGGATTCCTGGGAATATTCATTGGCTGAACTGGAATAGAGGACAATGTTGCCTTTGATTTTATTCTCTTCCTTGTATAAAAAGGGCTCTTCGAGAGTACCTCCCTTATAGCGGGTAAAACTGCCGCTCTGGCACGCATCAAAGATGAGTATTCGTATTTGTGACGGCAGCGTTTTAAGTTGCTGTTTTAAGTCTGCCAGTGGATACCGTGAGTTGCCCATAAGCAGGCTTTCGTGATCAGCGTGTCCTGAATAGTAAAAAAGAAAAAGGTCATCCTTGGATGAAATGTTTTGGGTGAGTGACTGTAACAGTGACTGGAGTTCCTGTGCAGATTTGTCAATAGGTGTCGTTATATTAGCTTCGTCGAATCCGCAGAATTGGGTAAGGACCGCCTGTAGACCCGTGATATCGTTCTTCACATATTTCAGAGGTTGAAACGAACCGCCGTATCGGTTTCCCACCAGCATCGCATAACGGGCAGAGAATGCCGTTGACCAGACAAGAAGTAGTGCTGTGCAGATTTTTATTTTCATTGTTCGCGTTCGTGTTTTGATATAAGGAGCGAATGAACGGTGCAATCTCTGGTATTTTGTAACCTGACAGAATCGAGTGACCCGGTATTGGTATACTGCTTTTTAATATACTGTTTTACACCCGGAACATATAATGGCCGCTCTGAAAAAATGGCGATGAAAAGCTCTTTGCCGATATAGTCATCAAGAAGAATGCTGTTCGGTAATGGTATATCTGCGCCTTTTTGAAGCGTGATTGAACTGTCGCCTGCCGCAGGAAGATAGGTTGAGAGAGCACCGGTCTCATCCAGGCTGAACAGCATGAAATTATTCCGGTCGGTACATGAATAGATACACTGGATACGTTCCCCGGGGTGATAGGTATGGGATGAGCGTTCTTCAATAGTGCCGTCAAGACCTTGCACAACGACCCTGATGTCGTTACCCCCTTTTATTCTCATAGTATCCGGCTGTTGTGAAGAATAATATATCCAGGTTCCTGTCAGCAAAAAGAGGAGACTTGCAGCGAGTGCGTAAATCCGGTTGCTCATTGGAAATGGTATAATTTTTTTTGTCTTTGGTATCGCAAATGGTTCATAGGGGTATTTGGCAAGAAAATCATTTTTTTCCCGGGTAAGCAGCTCGTAATAGTCCCGGCACTCGGAGCATTCCTGCAGGTGTGTTTCAAAAGTTGCCCGCTCCTTTTGAGATAAGTCGTCGGTACTGTATGCTGCAATAGTTAGTTTGTCAATTGCATGTCCACTCATTCTATACCAAGCCTTTTTTTAAGATGTGGTATGCTTTTTTTAAAACGGTTCAGATTCCTGCGAATGGTTGCCGGCGATTGACCGGTTATTTTCTGTATTTCTTTCTGATTCAATTTTTCTATATAGGTAAAGTATACCGCTTCCTGAACCCGTTTATTGTGCATGGAAAGTACCTGCTGAATAAGCATCCTCCCTGTCAGGTCATTCTCAGTATCCTGCCCGGAGGCAAGACGATCAAAACCCGATAGTGGTACGAATTTCTTTCTCCCTCTGAGAATGTTAAAACAGTGATTCCTTGATACGGTATAGATCCAGGGTATAATATGCGCCTTGTCAGAGAACCTGTTTATGTTGTTAAGCAGTTTAAGAAATACCTCATGCATGGCGTCTTTGGCATCATCTTTTGATCCCAGAATACGAATACAACGGCCATATATGACAAAGCCGTATTTCTCATAAAGCTCTTTAACCCTCATTGGATCCATAGAATTCACTTGTATACACACCTGTCGCAGGAGAAATCGCTCATTTTTGTTATGTTAAAAGATAATTTGGAACAGGGTGTTTGGTAAGGTAAAAGGGTAACCGTTCAGAGTTCAGGGTTCAGGGTTGAAATCAAAAATCCAAAATCCAAAATCTAAAATTAAAGAAGGTACTACATATTATTCGCGTTGCTTCTGTAATACACGTATAAAAAAATATCCCATAAATGAACCAACCAGATAGTAGAGAAAATCTGACCAGACAAATGAGGTGCCGATAAGTGTTTTACCAATGAATGATTTCCGTATAGCCTGAAGAAACGGTGGATGCCAGAGTTGGAGCGTTTCTAATACGCAGGTAATTATAAAAACTCCTGAGGCTGTTTTCAACGGCCTGGTTCCTGGTAAGAAAAAGAGAACTGCCAGACACCAGAATAGTTCATATAACATCCCTCCAAGAGAGTTGTTTACCCAATAATAGAAAGGTCCGGTATAAAATTTGGTGTAGAAGCCCAGGGGAGTAAGTATAGCGAGAATAATTACTATCGTTAATCGCATGACTATTTAACTATCCCAGATACCTTTAATTTCATAACCACAAAAGCTGCACTTGCCATGAGAAATTTTATTACTTCTGACCAGGTAGCCATACCGTTTGATAAGAGGTTTTTTGCATTGTGGACAATAGGTATTTGAGTCGGAACCCGCGACATTGCCGACATAGACGTAGTGTAATCCTTCTTCTTTGGCAATTTCCTTTGCGGAGGTTAAAATCTTGGTCGGAGTTGGGTAGAGATGGGCGAGTTTGTACATCGGGTGGAACCGCGAGAAATGAAGCGGCACCTCTTTCCCAACCGACTGCACAATCCATTTACACATCTCCCGAATCATTTTCGGGTCATCTGTCCATTCAGGGACAATGAGATTGGTGATTTCAATCCATATTCCTAGGCTTTGAGATAGTTTTATTGTATCAAGAACAGGTTGCAGTTTACCGGCATTTAATTTTTTGTAAATATCATCACTGAAACTTTTGAGATCGATGTTTACTGCATCCATATAGGGCGCCAGCTCTTTTAAAGGTTCCGAATTTATATAGCCGCAGGTTATCATACAATTCTTTAATCCGGCCTTGTGCGCGAGCTTTGCGGTGTCGTACATATATTCATACCACACGATAGGTTCGGAATAGGTATAGGCAATGGTTGTACAGCCGGTTCTTTTAGCCTCTTCAACAACTTTTTGCGGCGGCAGATTCATATTTGGTGTTTCAAGGGGGCTTGCCTGGCTGATAGTATAATTCTGGCAGTTTTTGCACCTCAGGTTGCATCCGGCAATAGCAACTGAGTATGCCTTGGTGCCGGGAAGAACGTGGTACAGCGGCTTTTTCTCAATGGGATCAACATGGACCGCGCAGGGGTTTGCATACCCTACTGTTATAAGCGTGCCGTTACTGTTTTTACGGGTACGGCATGGACTCGTTGCACCCGGACGAATAGTACAGGAGCGTGGACACAGTTTACAGGAGACACTATCACCCTTAGCCTCCCAGAATCGTGCTTTTCTGGAAGGGGTGGCACAGGATGTATAACAGGGGCAGAGAGCAATCACGCCCATTGCAGATAAACTGTATTTCAATGCATCTCTTCGGGTAATCATAGTAGTAAATATACACCAAAAATTGACGATACTTCAACTTAGTATCTTAGAAATAATTTTCTGCCATTTCTTACCCTCAAGGGGCACAATGTGGCACAGGGTGCCC
>JAUVGS010000445.1 GCA_030593665.1 Chitinivibrionales bacterium
AGCATTGACGAAACCGATGCTGAAGAACTGCGCAGTCTGATTAATGATGCTGACAACGCAATCGATGAGGAAAAGTGGGAAGAGATGTCGAAAATAAATGAGTCTCTATCCGACCTGCTTTTTTATCTGGAGGATTAATGGGAATAGCCTGTCCCGCATGTAATAAAAAAGATGTTACCGGAGATACCTGCCCCCGATGCGGCTGTGACCTTTCTGTTTTGAAAAAGATACTCAGAGCCGCGGAGTATTACTTTCAATCCGGCCTGAGGTTTCTTTCACAGGGGAAAGGATACAAAGCCCTGCATTGTTCCGAATTGTCCTGGAGTCTGAAAAAAAATGCCCTGACCGCTAAACTTGCTTTTGCATCATCCCTTATGTGTAAAAAATATACACAGACCGCAAAGTGGTATAAACGCATTAAAAAAATGGTGGCTGTTCACGGATAGAAAATTTTGTGACGGTTACTTTTAATGTTACATACTCCTTCTATACTGTCCCCCGACATTGAATAGCGCATTGGTAATTTGGCCTATTGAACAGTACTTTGATACTTCCATTAAACTCTCGAATACGTTTTTATTGTTAATCGCGGCATCCCGCAATTCATGTAATTTTTGCGGACCGGTCTCTTTATAGGTCGAATGAAACTCTTTTAACATTGCTATCTGATACTCCTTTTCCTTTTCTTCAGCTCTGATTACCTCACCGGGAACCACTGTCGGCGAGCCCGTTGAGGAGAGAAATGTATTTACCCCCATAATCGGCAGTTTGCCTGAATGTTTCAGTGTTTCGTAGTAAAGCGATTCTTCCTGTATTTTACTCCGCTGATACATTGTCTCCATGGCGCCCAGAACTCCTCCCCGCTCCGTGATCCTGTCAAACTCCACTAATACGGCTTCCTCAACCAGATCGGTAAGTTCTTCGATAATAAATGAACCCTGCAGAGGATTCTGGTTTTTGGCAAGGCCAAGCTCGTGGTTGATAATCAACTGGATGGCCATGGCTCTGCGGACAGATTCTTCAGTCGGCGTGGTTATCGCCTCATCGTATGAATTGGTGTGCAGAGAATTGCAGTTGTCATAGATAGCATACAGCGCCTGCAGCGTTGTGCGAATATCATTAAAATCAATTTCCTGCGCATGGAGTGAGCGTCCCGAAGTCTGAATGTGATATTTCAGCTTTTGTGAGCGTTCGTTTGCATGATATTTGAGTTTCATCGATTTTGCCCAGATTAGCCGCGCAACCCGTCCAAGCACCGAGTATTCGGGATCGATCCCGTTTGAAAAGAAGAAGGAGAGATTCGGCGCGAACTTGTTGACATCCATGCCTCTTGATTTATAGTATTCCACATAGGTAAAGCCGTTGGACAGGGTAAAAGCAAGCTGTGATATGGGATTGGCACCGGCCTCGGCAATATGATACCCGGAAATGGAAACCGAGTAGAAATTCCTGACATTATTATTTATAAAGTATTCCTGAACATCGCCCATTAATTTTAAGGCAAAATCTGTGGAATAGATACAGGTATTCTGTGCCTGATCTTCTTTCAGGATGTCGGATTGCACAGTTCCCCTGACTTTGTAGATGGTGTCAGCTTTAATTTTATCATACACCACTTTCGGCAGTACCCGGTCGCCGGTAATCCCCAGCAGCAGCAATCCCAGACCATCATTACCTTCAGGAAGATCGCCCTGGTACTGTGGCCGTTTTGTACCTTTTTCCTTATAAAAGGCTTCAATCTGCTCGGTTACTTTTTTCTCAAGTCCCTGTTCCTTTATATATAATTCACATTGCTGATCAATAGCCGTGTTCATGAAGCAGGCGGCCATTATCGGGCCCGGGCCGTTTATCGTCATGGATACCGATGTTTTTGGATCTGACAGGTGAAAACCTGAGTAGAGTTTCTTCGCATCATCGAGACATGATATTGACACGCCGGAATTACCGATCTTGCCATAAATATCAGGGCGGGTATCAGGGTTTTCACCATATAACGTCACTGAGTCAAAAGCCGTGGATAAACGTTTTGCAGGCATTCCCAGTGAAACATAGTGAAAGCGTCTATTCGTCCGTTCAGGGCCGCCTTCACCGGCAAACATGCGGGTCGGATCCTCACCCTCGCGTTTGAAGGGAAACACCCCGGCGGCAAAGGGAAATTCTCCGGGAACATTTTCCCGCAGGTTCCATTTGAGGATATCTCCCCGGCCTTTATATTTCGGCAATGATATTTTTGGTATCTGAAGGTGCGATAGTGACTCGGTATGTGTTGTAACTTCTATTTTTTTATCGCGTACCGTATAGGAGTAGATATCATTTTTATACGCCCGGGATTTTTCTCCCCATTGGTTTAAAATCTCCCTGTTTTCAGGTGTCAGGCTCGATTCAAGTTCAGTGTGTTCGTCCTGAAGTATTCGCAGAAGGTCAGTGTCTGCCGCCCTGTCTTTATTGCTCAGTATGTCAATTGTCTGCTTTATACTTTGCAGTTGTTGTGTCTTATCAGCCTGTTCGTCAGTCCACGCATTATATTCCCTGATAGTATCGGAGATTTCAGAAAGATACCGTGTCCTGTTTGGAGGTATAATGAACAGTTTCTCAGACATTTCGTCCGAAATTTCCATGGTTGAATTAAAGTCATAGCCATCTTTTTCATTAAGGGAATCGATGAGAGCTCTGTAGAGGCAATTGACACCGTGATCATTAAATTGTGAGGCGATGGTGCCG
>JAUVGS010000398.1 GCA_030593665.1 Chitinivibrionales bacterium
AACAGTAACAATGCAGAAGAGTGGAATGGTGTTCACAGTACAAATGCAGCGGTTTTGACTGTGCTTTGTGATGATGGAGGAAGCGACTATGTTTGGGCGGGCTCCGAAGGACTGGGAGCGGTTTATGCGAGCGATGGAAAAAATTTCCAGTGGGGTGGAATTGTGGAACCGGTCAATCCTACTGTAGAGAATCCTCCTAGTAGTTATTTCAATCCAATGAATACCGGCGATGGAACTATGTCAAAACCAACTCTCTCCGCTATATCTACAACTGAAGTTTGGACAGTTACTTACGTGTTAGTAGGAGTCGATACTACAACTCCGATTCTGGATACATCCGTATCCGGAAGCAATGCGGACGGCACCATGACATATGTTTCAGCGACGACACAAACTGCTGAAAACGAAACGTGGACGGTTACGTATACCGGGGGATATAACGATGATGTTTCCGGCGGTGGAGGAAAAGGAGCATTAAAAGTCATTTCGACTTCGGCTGGCACCAAAACTGAAAATTGGACAGTAACATGTATAGATGGTACGGACGGAACCGAGAAGTTCAGCGTTGAGGGTTCTGTTACCGGATATCATGCAAACCTCTCGGGTCTCGACGCTGCATATACATCTGATAATAACGAAGTGACATTTCACATAATTCAAACCGGAAATTTTACCGGAGCGGAAGTATTTACATTTTCAACGACCGAGGATGGTTGGTTAGTAAGAGGAGATCAATCCCTGGTCATGACGAACACAGCCAGAACTGATTTGCCATATCAGTCAGATAACAACGAAGTTTTTTTTACTATTAATTCCGGTGACACAACATTTTACAAAAAAGGTGATCAATGGACTTTTAATACGAATCATATATGTAACTGGGAAGTAGCAGGTACAAAATCAGGCATCCAGCTTAAGAGAGCTGAAACCGGGCAGTTGTACAGCTCGGATAGCAATGAAGTGTCTTTTCTAATACATGATGGTATAACAACTCCATTTGCGAGAGATGATGCGTTTATTTTTAGTGTCACGGAAAGCGGCCTTGATTATGGAAAAACGGTTCAGGATATTGTAAAAGTTCCTGGCACCAATAAAGATACGGCTGTCTTATACGCGGCTACTTCAACCGGGGTTTTCAGAAGCGCAAATGGTGGTCAGACATGGGCGGAAACTACATCTTTTACCGGTGATTACATAACTACTCTTACTCTGCATCCTGATTCTGATGGAACAACAGATATCATCTATGTTGGAACCGGGGATGCTGGAGTATGGGTAAGCATTGACAACGGAACGGTTTGGGAGCCATACACAACTGGAATGGGAAAAGGGTTGAGCGCTACAACCCCTGTAGCGGATTTGACCAATAAGGGAAACGGAGTAATGAGCGAAGTTGCGGTACGCGCCAATACAGAAAGCGAAAACTGGACTGTCAGGTGTACTACAGCCGCGGAAAATGGCGGAACATTCAGCGTTACAGGCAGTGTGTCAGGCGTTCAGGGAAATTATGATATTACAACAGGGGATTATGATATCGCAGACATTATTGCCTTTTCCATTACTGACGGCAGCGCTGATTTTGAGACAGACGATACCTTTACATTCAGTACTACCAAAGACCCCGGCAGAAAAATTAAGGATATCCTTGTAGATAAAAACCACAATAAATTATACGCTATAACCTACTTTGCCGGTCCGCTTGAACCCCATGCAGTAGGTAATGTTTATGCCATTGGCTTGGACACTGACGATTACACGCCGACAGGAAACTGGGAGGAGGCAAATACTGGGCTTCCCGAATATGACCCGCCGGATGATACATCGCTTTTTGCGCAGCATGTTATAGCGAAATCCATGGATATCTTGGAAGATACATCCGCTCTTTATATAGGAGGGGAGGGTATTAATCTGTATAAAGCGAGCAGTGGGCTGACTACCGGAGCGCCGGAATGGCAATTAAGCAAAAGCGGTCTTACTAATCTTATCATGGCCCGCATGCCCATTCTTTTTTCCGGAGTGTGTTATATGAGCGTCACCGAGAACACTCCAGGCAATTACACTGTCTATATTCAAGATACAAACGGAAACCCGCCTGTTGTCGGTTCAACCTTTACGGTCGAACATACTATAGGGATTAAAGTTGTAGTGGTCTATAATACAACATATCCTGATTGCTATACTTATGAAGGAACATTTAGAGATCTATCAGATATCAATACTGATAACCCATATGTATTTTCTATAGCTGTTGCACTTGGCGATAAGGTTGAGTTTACGTTTACACCAACATGTGAAGAAGAAGCTCCGGGGTGTTCCGGCTCTGATCAAACAAAGAGTTATAACTATTAACAAAATTATACCATGAAAGTGTTAGTTGTTTAAAATGAATTCACTTCAAGCAACAATGTTCGCGATAAGGACGAAATTACTTTTTGGGACACGAGTTGCTGATTGATTTGACAATATTGTACTGTAACCAAATTTTGTCTTGACAATATTCGGTTAGAGCCTTATATTGTCAATTATGAAGAAGAGGATATTATACGAAAATATCTGGAAAATGCTTTCTGCGCATAAGCAAATGGTTTTTATTGCCGGACCGCGGCAGGCAGGCAAAACCACGTTTACGCAGATGCTGGCTGAAGATTTTAATAATTCACTTTATTTTAACTGGGATATCCTTGATGAAAAACGAAAACTGATCGAAAACCCGTTTTTTTATGAACAGGTTCATCGCAAAGACAATTCCATGCCGCTTATAATATTTGATGAGCTGCATAAATATTCAAACTGGAAGAATTATCTTAAAAGTGTATATGACCGGGATAAGGGCAATTATAAATTTATAGTATCCGGCAGCGGCAGGCTGGATATGTATCAAAAAGGAGGAGATTCATTAGCCGGAAGATATTTTATTTTTTACCTGTGGCCGTTTACCCTTGCCGAGCTTGCAGGGAATAATCTCCCGTTTGAGCAATTCATGTCCAATCCCATTGAA
>JAUVGS010000243.1 GCA_030593665.1 Chitinivibrionales bacterium
GTAACTCAAAAATTTCTCTTTCAATCAGGATGGTAGGAGAAAATCCCTGGGAGAACCTTACCGGGAAGCTCACTATTGGCAGTGTCGTAGAAGGGACCGTGACTCGTCTGACAACATTTGGCGCATTTGTCCAGCTCCTCCCCGGCATCGAAGGTCTGATTCATATATCCGAGATGTCCTGGGGCAGAAATGTGCGGCATCCATCTGATGTTGTGAAAGAAGGGGATACGGTTAGAATATCTATTCTTGCTGTTGATGAACAAAAGCGAAGCGTGTCCTGTTCGCTCAAGGATATTACAGAGAATCCGTGGAACAGTGTTGCAGAGAAGTATCCGGTTGGCTCAAAAGTAAATGGTACGGTTGCCGGTAAAACGAAATATGGTTTTTTTATTGACCTTGATGAAGAGATCACCGGGCTTCTGGTTAACAGCAACATCGGCAAGAATAAAAAGGATTCTATTAAGAAGGGTGACATTATCGAGGTAGACGTTGAAGGCATCACTGTTGAGAGTCAGCGAATGGCGCTATCGTATGAGTTAGAGAAAGCTGCCATTCGATCAGAGTATACAGCGTATACAGGCGGCAGTAAAAAGCAGAAGGCGGTTAAAAACCCGACGAGTGAGTTTGGTGCAATGCTGCTGGCAGCTATGGGTAAAAAGAAATAAAGCAGTGGTCAGAATACAGAAAACAGATTTCCGAATAATTGGTGTCGTGTATTTTATAGCAGTAGAGAAGAGGAACCGTACGGTTCCTTTTTCATTTTTTGAGGAATTGATACTATGAAGATTCTTGTTGTCGGTGGCGCCGGGTATATAGGATCACACGTCGCACGGGCTTTGCTGGACAAGGGATATTCAGTAACGGTATATGATAACCTCTCCAGCGGTTGTCGTGAAAACATTTTTGACGATGAAGAATTTGTTGAAGGTGACATTCTTGACGAGAAGTTGCTTTTAAAGACCATGCAGCAGGGATTTGACGGTCTTATTCATCTGGCAGCCCTGAAAGCGGCCGGTGAGTCAATGGTAGAGCCGGAAAAGTATGCGGTGAATAATATTACCGGTACTATACATATTCTTAATGCTGCTGCAACCAGTGAAGTAAAGCGGGTAATATTCTCTTCATCAGCAGCGGTTTACGGTGAACCGCAGTATCTCCCTATCGATGAAAAGCATCCGGTCAATCCGGAAAATTTCTACGGTTTTACCAAGCTTTCGATTGAACGGCTTCTTGACTGGTACGACCGTCTGCGGGGAATCCGCTATGTTGCTTTACGCTATTTTAATGCGGCCGGTTATGATCTGAAGGGCCGGGTGCGCGGGTTGGAGAGAAATCCTGAAAACCTGCTTCCCGTGGTTATGGAGGCTGCCTGCGGTATGCGAAAGAAACTGTTTGTTTTTGGTGATGACTGGGAAACCCGTGACGGAACCGGCCTTCGCGATTATATCCATGTCACGGATCTTGCGGAAGCCCATGTAAAGGCACTCGAATATGTTGTCGGTAACGATACAAGTCTTATGGTCAATCTCGGCAGTGAAAAAGGAGTAACCGTAAAGGAGATGGTTGAGAAAGCACGGGAAATTACCGGCCAACTTATTCCATCTGAAGTTGTCGGGCGCCGTGAGGGCGACACTGCCGTCGTGCTTGCCTCAGCCTCTTATGCGAAAGAGATGCTTGGGTGGGAAGCGAAGCATAGTGATGTGGCAACGTTAATAGCTTCTACCTGGGAAGTGTATAAAAGCAGGATAAAAATATAAACCGAAAAAGCACCGTTCATGGTTGTTGCAATACCTCTAAACCTGGAACCCGTGAACCCTGAGTCCCTGACCCGCTGAATTCAGGATATACTAATTGTCAACCCCAACGAACGCCGACCGCATACCGCTTCGGCCGTTTGTTTTCCACCGAAGAACCACTCGGTACATACCGTTGCCGACCATTCTATCGTTTGTATTTGAGCCGTTCCAGTACACGCCGAATTGTTGATTGGTCGGAGTGCTTCTTAACAAAGAAAGAATGTCTTCGACGGGAGTTTCTATAATACGATTACCCGCCGCATCGAATAACGTAATTGAAGCCTCAAGTTTATCGCCGCGCAAGGATACATTTTGCCGAACATAATCTTTCGGCACAACAAATGTTATAAGGGTACCGCCATGCTGTTGAATGTTTCGATTGAAAAAAGAAATATCGCCTGTAATTCTGAAATCAGAAAGTGCGCGAGATGTTTTGCATGGATTGGGAATGATAATAAGTTCCTGTATCGGGTCAATAATTGAATCGGTTTCAAGGTTCAAATCACTGTTTTTTAAAGAAATAACTCCCGATTCAATAATGCCATGATTGCGATTGACAAGAGTATATTCAACACTCATCGTCCCCGTCCGGACATTGTGTTTATGAAAGTGCAAGGAAACGATTTGGCCGTCACCGGAAATACTGGGCGCTTTTGTGGAGAGGCGGGCAATACATAAATCAACATGCCCGTTGGCGCTGTTTTCCATGACCAGCGCTTCGCCGTTGTCATTGTCGAGCATTCCACTGCTGTGTATACCGGTGTAAGTCAGATACTTTGTGTCATATATAATCCGGTACTCACATGATACAAGGTTGGCCACATTCTTAACATCGAGATGCAGATGCACGGCAGTACTGTTTTCATCCATTATCTCTGCATGCTGTATCGCAGTCTCTTTATTGTATTCCGGCAGAGAACACTTGTCAGATAGCAGGTCGTCCGATGGCGCGGTTCCACTTTTCGAAACAGTGCTGTTATAAGAGTTTGTCGGCACGCGCGAAGCAAATGCCCCTTTTATTGTTGCGTCTCTTGATTTTACCGACCAGTACCATATATGGAGATACCTGCAGAGATCTTCAAAATCAAAAGCAGAGTCCGGCGTTACTTTCAGGTATGGGGCGATACCGATGGCAGGCCCGGTTTCGATTTTCACAATGCTGTCCGCACTCATACTGTCAGTGGCGCTTCCAAACCAGTACGATGCCAGATAGCTCAACTCTACCGCGCCGCCAATAGTGTCATTAAAATCAAAATCACCCAGTTTGGCAATCCGGTATTTCAAACAGTAATCATCGATACCTACCCCTTCAAACAGACCGTTACCGTTGCCGTCCAGTGTTTTATTATTAATATCTTTTATAGCCCCGCTCACCGTAACCGTTATGTCTTCGTAGCTATAAGGAAATTCATTCAGCACACACTGTACTGCGTTGCCGGATTTTATCATAGAATAGGCTATGGCACCACTTACACTGCCATTTATAAAGATAGTTGAATGATCCAGGGATGCCGTGTCAACCGCTGAGCCTGCAAAGGTTACGGTAATATATCTGCCGTAGAAGCTATTGACCGTATCGCTGCTTTGAGGCGTTATCGTGCCGACCATCAGTGCGGTGGTGTTATTGATTGAAAACCAGTTTGTTCTGAAAGGAGGGCCGTTATTTACCCCGTCACCGGGAATAATCTCTATCAGGACCGAGTCAACAACGGTATCTTTAAAGTCTGTATATGATACCCAGACAAGGGTGTCGGTGTAGCCGCCTGAGTCAATCCCTGAGGTTTTTCCAAGGAGTGTCTTTGGTATAAAGCTACTTCCATCCGGAGTGTAATATTTTATTGCCATCGAAAGGGTATCATAATTTTTATCTCTCAGTTCGAACGGTATTTTAATACTAGCCCTTGCAGGATTAGCAATCGGACCCACATTAAGGCAATAGGGCGTCCCTTCAGCAATAATTTCAATAACGAAGCTTCCGGTGTCTGATGCACCCATTGGATCCTTGACAACAACGGAGACCGTATCACTACTCCCGACAAGTGAATCCGAAGGAGTCCAGGAATGAAGTAAGCCGTTCCGGGAAATGGTCAATAATGGAGGACTTTTTTGTAATAGAAAGGTTAAAATGGTGTCATCGACATCCTCGGCAATAATCTGATATTGAAATTCCTGCAGGGCAACAGCAGAAATTGAAACGGGCAGTGTTAAAAACGGCGAATCATTTACCGGTTCAACCAGCAGGACAATCTCTTTTATGTCAAGTTGTTGGGTCGTATCGGCTTTATTAACTGCTTTTACGATAAAGCTCGTTGATTGAGCACCTTCAAGTGGGGTACCCATCAGTGAAGTTATTCCATTTACCCCGACTACCGGGGTGAGCCAGGCTGGGTAATGGCTATACCGGTAGTCATACTTAATAGTAACCGTTGGATCATTATCATAATTTGAAGTCGGTGTATAGAAATATTTCTCATCTTCCACAGCAGTATCCGATAACGGACTCGTGATCTCAAACGGCTTATTCCCCAGAGAGACATGGAGGGATACAACGATAGTATCACACA
>JAUVGS010000532.1 GCA_030593665.1 Chitinivibrionales bacterium
AATTAGTTTCTGTTAAATATTGACAAATGGCCGTCATTCCCGCATGCTTTAAGCGGGAATCTATGCCCTTAAACGCATCAAAAAGCTGGATTCCCGATAAAAACATTCGGGAATGACATTCAAAACAAGCTATATTTAACAGATACTAATTAAAAGTATAGATGAAATAAATAAAGGTACGCCAATGAATACGGATGATATCAGGGAACTGTTAGAAAAAGTAAAGAACGGCGGTATGGATATTACTGATGCGGTAAATCATCTGAAAGACCTGCCGTTTGAGGATATTGGACACACAAAGATTGATACGCATCGTGAACTGCGTCAGGGATATCCGGAAGTAATCTATGGCTCCGGTAAAACCACTGAGCAGATAGAGGATATTGTAAATGCAATGCTCAAGCGTGGTAATAATATTCTGATAACCAGAGTTACTGATGAAATGTATGCTGTGGTGAAGGAACTCTCGGATAAAGCAGAGTACTATAAAGCTGCGCGTATCATTCATATAAAGCAAAAAGAGATTTCAGGCCCGGATACGTATATCTCAGTGATTACCGCAGGCACGTCTGATTTCCCAATCGCTGAAGAAGCCGCTGTTACAGCAGAGGCACTTGGCAACAAAGTAGAACGGATATTTGATGTCGGTGTAGCCGGGATTCATCGGGTCATGGATAAACTTGACGTTATTCGTGGATCAAAAGTTATTATTGTTATTGCCGGTATGGAAGGTGCTCTTGCCAGTGTTATTGGTGGGCTGGTTGACAAACCGGTGATAGCGGTGCCTACCAGTATAGGGTATGGGGCGAGTTTCGGCGGATTGTCGGCATTGCTGGGTATGTTGACCAGTTGTGCAAGCGGCGTGAGCGTTGTAAATATTGATAACGGTTTTGGCGCCGGCTATGTTGCAAGTATGATTAATAAGTTATAATGGAGGTACCGCGGCTTTAATCCTCCTGCCCGACTCGATGTATCTTAATCAGGTTTGTCGTTCCGCTTTTTAATGCCAGCCCCGCTACGATAATAATCAAATCGTTCCTTTTTACAAATTTTCTGTTAAGAATAATCTCTTCACCCGCAGCTATCAATCGTCGCGTATCATTGACCGGATCGATTAACAAAGGAATAATACCCCACACCAGTGCAAGCCGGTTATAGGTTTCTTTGAAGGGAGAAAAGGAATAGATTGGCTTGGATGGCCTCTGTTTTGAGATAAGTTTGGATGTTTTGCCTGACCAGGAAAAGGTAACAATTGCTTTCGCATCCACCTCGTGGAGAATATTAACGGCAGATTGTGCAACAGCATGGGGAATTAAATCGGTCTGATCTTTGTCATACTGTATGTTGTATCTCATAAAAGGTGAGTACTCGGCATCTTCGGCGATTCGTGCCATTGTCTGCACCGTTTTGACCGGGTACTTCCCGGTAGCTGTTTCTCCAGAGAGCATGGTGGCATCGGTGCCGTCAAAAATGGCATTTGCCACATCAGAAACCTCCGCACGGGTAGGTATTGGATTATTACTCATCGTTTCAAGCATCTGGGTTGCGGTGATCACCGGCTTGTTCGCTACAATAGCTTTACTAATAATATGTTTCTGGAACGTTGGTACCTGTTCCGGCCTGAGTTCAACGCCAAGGTCTCCCCGTGCGACCATAATACCATCTGCAGCACGGAGAATCTCATCAAGGTTATCCACAGCTTCAGGTTTTTCGATTTTTGCAATAATCGGAATAGGGGAGTTATGTCGCTTGAGAATACCTTTTAGGAGTGTTATGTCACGAGCGCTTCTCACAAAGGAGAGGGCAAAATAGTCGATACCTTTGGCAATACCAAAGAGCAGGTCTTTTCTGTCCTTCTTCGTTAATGATGGGGCCGAAATAGCAACTCCTGGTAGGTTAATACCTTTATGTTCCTTTAACATACCGCCTGTGAGGACTTTACAGGCAATGG
>JAUVGS010000315.1 GCA_030593665.1 Chitinivibrionales bacterium
CCTTTAATCAGGGGTCACATGAGAACCAAAACCCAAGGTTGCGTTTTTACTCCGACCTGTAATATCATCATGTAAATCATTGTTTTGTCGTATGTTATTTTTATCAATTGATGGTGTGGCCATTATGGCTACAGGGAGGGGGTGTCAATGAACTCGGGTGAATACAGCAAGCCTGTTCTGGATGAATCGTTCTACGAGCCGAACATATTCATGTCGCTCGTCTACATCGGCTACGGTCTGGGGATGTTTTCAGTCTTCGGCTGGCTGAATTTCGAAGTTGCCATCAGTGACTGGCATATCATATGGAAAGTTCTGTGTATGATACCGCTTTCTGTCCTTTCAGCGGCCGGACTGTATTCGCTGGCATTTACTGGCCATGAGGGCATGCACGGGAGCCTTTTACCCAATTCTAAATGGGGTCTCGCCGTCGGGATGTTCTTCTCGTCGACAGTGATGACCTATTTTGATCTAGGCTTATGCGTCAGGCACTGGGACCATCACAAATATACGAATACGGAAAAAGACCCTGACCTGGAACCAACAGCACACCTGAAGACCTGGTGGGAACGCTTCCTGTTTTCCCGTATTATTTTCAACTGGCTGTATGCAAAGATGGTATTCAATATGGCACTAGGCAGGCTGGAATCTGTTGCACATCTTTACACACCTTATTCACCGCAGCAGCTGACATCTTTAGCCAGGCTGAATATTCTGTATTCGATGATTTGGTTATCAATCTATACAGCTGTGACGATTGTTAACTGGAAAGCGGGTCTTTTCGGTATCTTGATGCCATCGACCGTGCTTTTATTCATGTCCAGTTGTCAGAGCTACATTGATCACGCAGGGCTAGGTGCTGAGCCATATAGAAACGCGTACTCCCGTACTTCTCCGTTCATGTCATTGTTCTTTTTCGGTGCAAACTATCATCTTGAGCATCATTTGTACCCCACAGTGCCTGCCTATCGGTTGCACAAGGTGCATAAAATACTTCTCGGATCAGATCTGAAAGATGAGATTCAGCCGGTCATTATAAAAGGATTCTTTGCTGCGTATAAAACACTGTCGTTGAAGAATCCGGTAAGTGAGGCCGTAATTAAGGGGAATTAATTAAGTAGTTTTTACTCTGACCCGAATGGCACTTACTAAAGAGTAAAACCACGTCATTGCGAGCGATAGCGCGGCAATCTCTGGCATCTAATACCCCGCCATTAAGAGATTGCTTCGTTCCTCGCAATGACGACATAATAAATTATTTCTCTTAAATAAGCGCCATTCTACTCTGGCCCCAAATATTAATTCCGAGTCCAAATAACTCTTTAATTGGCCTTGCTAGACAGCTTATATTTAATGAAAACACCGATAAGTATAAATGTGGATAACAATATCAAAGGTCCGTAAGTAGATATATCTAACAGGTCTTCAAACGATGCAGATGTTGTCGTGTTATAGATCACCTTTGAATATATATAAGACTTTATAGAAATACCTAATATTGCTGCAGGTATGAAGTGGCTCAGTTTAACGTTTAATATGCCCGAACTGTAGTTAACCAGGGAGTGTGGAAAAGCAGGAAATACCCGCAAAGCGAATAATGCAAAAAAATTATCCTGTTTATGCAGTAACTTATATGTACGCGACTTTTCTATTTTTTCTATCCACTCATCCGTAAGACGTTTTGAAAAAAAGTATGCAGTTATGCCACCGAGTGTTCCGCCAGCGGCAAGAATGAAAGTCGCCATTGCAGGTGGATAAATTGGCGCGACAATCCAGAGAAAAAAGGAACCTGCCAGCGCAAAGGTAAACAAAATCATCTGCAGAAGGATGAGTACCAGAACCAGCCACCAGCTATCAGCGTATTCCCTGGCAATACCGAGCATCTTCTCAGCATCGAGCAAACCGGCTACTTCCAGTAATATGCCTGCTACTATTAGCAAGGCAACGATGAAAAGTTTTTTAATATAACCTGGAATCATGCGTTCGCTTCAACCCGTCAGCAATTAAGTATGGTTTATTTTTTGTAGCCGCCCTTTATAAAACCATACGAAACAACAAGAAATAATGGTGCGAATGCAATCATCCAGCCATCTATATTCATGTCTCCACTTTCTCCAACCCAAAAAAACCCTGCCCATCCAATAGTAACGACAAGCGCTATCTTATAAACTTTCGACATAATGAATACTTCCGCGTAGTTTTATATGGAATCTCTAATGCGTTTATAACCTTCACGAAGTTCCTCACCTACCAACTTAATAGCTTCTGCTACTTCACCTGCTGAATCTGCCGTTACGTCTGCAACTGCTGATGCTTTAACTTTGAACTTCTTATACTTTTTTTCCAGCTCATCCCATTCCTCTTTTGCATCCATATTTAACAGGTGAAGCTGTACTTTAATATTGCCTCGTTCCGTTTCAAGCTCTTTGAATATTTTCCCGGATTTCTCAATAATTTGCTCGGTAATACTCATGCTTTCTACCTCCTCTCGCGTTTAGAACAAAACGCTACTGAACCCCTCATCACCTTTTATTTGCAACGGCTGCTGTTAGAGCGCTGGCAAACGCTCGGGTAAATGTTTTCGAATTTCAATAGCTTCAAGATGCGCCAGGTTTTTCGCCAGCTCAAAACAAACCAGCTTGCGTGTCTGCGCGCTCATCTGATCACGAAGCCTGCCCAACAATTCAGGCGCTGCAACCAGCACGAACTGTTTGAATTTATTTTCTTTACGCGCCTTATCCAGCTCAGCAGCAATCTCACGAGCGAAATTTATATTTTCCTGCTCTTTAGGGCTTATTTTACTCTGATAGGCATGCAGACCTTCACCACCCTTACCACTGCCGCGTCCGGGTAAATCACTCGTCATATCGTGCTCATGCAATCGCGCTTCCGCATGAATGATACTTTTGGTTTCTTCAATAGGCCCCACACGAGACTCCATTGAAAAAAAACGCGCTCTACTATTGTCGGCGACAATTAACCATGTTGAATTCATCACTACACCTCGCTTCACCTGATATCCTGATAATATTGAATCTCATATTAGAAACAAACATGTTGATTTTAATCAAAAACATAATCAAAAAAGAAAGAAACCGCGCCTGATATTAAAGGAGCGACTCATTTAATCAGCCCGCTCTCCCTGGAACGGAACAAAGGCAACACCCAATACGTCTTTGATATCAAGCTCACCATCTTCATTTTTCCTGACCAGTGTAAGCTCCTGATGTAAATATGGCTCTCCAAGAGGGATTACCATACGGCCACCGGGTTTGAGCTGCTTGATTAGTGGCTCAGGTATATGTGTCGCTGCGGCGGTAACGATGATACCATCATAAGGGGCATGGTCTGGCCAGCCGTCGAAACCATTACCGGTTTTTACTTCAATATTGTCATAGCCAAGCTTTTCAAAACGCACTCTGGACATATCCGCAAGCTCAGGAACGTATTCAACAGTGTAAACCTGTTTGCACAGTTGTGAAAGAATGGCAGCCTGGTAACCAGAACCAGTACCGATTTCCAGTACGACGTCGCCGGCTTCAAGTTCAAGCAGGTCGGTCATTATCGCAACAATATAAGGTTGTGAGATGGTCTG
>JAUVGS010000160.1 GCA_030593665.1 Chitinivibrionales bacterium
TACATCGTCTCCTCATGATTTCCGGGTGGGCCTGTGGCAGGGAAGCGCTGTCTCGCCTTGCCTCTTATCTTACACCTTCATATGATGTTACACTAACTTCACCGGTTGAACTGTTACAGAAATCTGAAATGAAGACTGATACACCGGTTTCGGTTTCACCGTATGCTCAGTCTCTCTATAGGATTCCAGGAACATCGCAAACTCCCATTTCAATTATTGCCTGGTCAATGGGAGCGATAATAACTCTGGAAACAATTCTGCGGCTGAACCTGAAGGTAAATGCCGTTATCCTCGTTGGGGGAACCGCACGTTTCTGTGCGGCTGATGATTATCCCTGCGGTGTGCCGGTGCGGAATGTTCGTGCGATGAAAAGGGGATTGTCAACAAATCTGGAGATAACATTGCGCAATTTTTTTACTGATGCTTCCTTTCCAATAAAGGAGCAGGATGTTTCAATTAATGGAAAAATAGAAGAAGCACTTTCTTCAGGTGTGGAACGACTGATTCATGGACTTAACTATCTGCAGGAAACTGATCTTCGTGGCCAGGTGGCTGATATAGCTGTACCGATCTTTGTTATACACGGCGTCCGTGATAGGATTATTCCTTCTTCAGCAGGAGTTTTTTTGCACCGGAAAATTAAAAGAAGCAGATTCTGTGAGATTTCCGAAGCCGGGCATGATATAGTCGCGAATCATGCAAAACCCATAGCAAAAAAAATCGGGGATTTTCTGCAGGAAGAAATTTCTTCCTGATGAACAGTAAAAAGTCGATTGCCGCCCGGTTCTGCGCCTCAGCATCAACCTATGATGAGTATGCTGAAGTACAGCAGGTAACTGCTGAGAAGGTGCTTGAATTTTCAAATAAGGTATCACCGCCACAGTCTATTCTTGAAATTGGATGCGGAACAGGTATTTTAACTGAAAAACTGAGAAGGCGGTTTCCGGATAAAAAACTCTCTGCACTTGATGTTTCGGCAGGCATGATTAAACAGGCTCAACAAAGAGTGAATGAAGCCGACTCTATTACCTGGCTGACTGAAGATATTAGAGATAGTACCTGCCAGTCACAATTTGATTGCATTATCAGCAGTTCATCTCTTCACTGGATTATCCCTATTAAGAACGCTTTTGAAAAGATCAATTCACTATTACACCCGGGAGGCTCTCTTATATTTGGTTTAATGGTTCATGGCACTTTTTCAGAATTACACCAAGCCAGAAAAAATGCAGCGATTAAAAAACCGACACGGGCAAAATTGCCGGACGTAAAGGAGATTCTTGCATCCTTAGAACGGTGTAGCTTTAACACGATATACCATGGTCAGGATTCACTGAAAGTTACTTTTCCCTCTGCAAATGATTTTATCACCAGTATTCATGAACAGGGAGTGACCGGTGGTCCTGTTTCTATGTCTGACCATTTGTTGAGTCGTTCAGAGCTTGCAAACCTGATCGCCTATTATGATTCACACTTTAGAGATAGTAATAATCAGGTGTATGCAACGTATGAGATCATGTATGTAGTTGCGTATAAAAGGAATTAACCGTATGAGAAATATCTTTATCACGGGAACCGATACCGGCGTTGGTAAAACTGTGGCAACCGCGGCGTTGGTATCGATTCTTCGGGGGAACGGTGTGTGTGCAGTACCCATGAAACCGGTCCAGGCAGGCTGTTCATGCATTGACGGGACATGGTCGGTTCCTGACCTTGCATTTGTTTTAACCGCTGCGGGGATTCAGGCGACGGAAGAAGAGCAGAAGAGCATGTGCCCCTATAGGTTTGAATTGCCCTGCTCACCGCACCTTGCAGCAGAGAAAGTACAATCCGTTATAACGCTGGATAGAATCCTTGCCTGTTACCGGAATATTGAGAAAACGAATGATATGATTCTTGTTGAAGGAGCCGGTGGTATTTTAGTTCCTGTAGATGAGACGATGTATATGCGTGATATCATGACAATGCTCGATGTACCGGTTGTACTCATTGCCCGCCCCGGCTTAGGCACCCTTAATCATACACTGCTTTCAATTAATGAATTAAAGCGGGCGGGGCTTACCCTGGCCGGAGTTATTTTCTGTGAAACGGAACCTACGGAAAACACATACATTGTACAGGATAACAAAAGGACTATTGCACGATTGGGTGAAGTTGCTGTGCTTGGCACGTTGCCGTTTATACCTGATATTGATCAGATCATAACGTCTCCGGAATCATTTTATGATTATAGTTGGGCTAATCTGCCTGACGTCTTGACACATCTGAAGGAGTTGTAAATGAAATGTTCTGACAGCGACATGTTGAGAACGCTGGATAAAAAATCTTTGTGGCATCCCTACACCAAATATTCAAGCATGCAAACAGCTTTTTTTCCGATCATCGAACGTGGTGAAGGGGTATATCTTTTCGATATCGAGGGGAATCGATACCTTGATGCAATTTCATCATGGTGGTGCTGTAACCTCGGCCATAGTCATCCGGCGCTGGTCGCGGCAATAAAACAGCAGGCGGAAACACTGCAGCATAGTATCCTTGGAAATATGTCTCACCCGTCAGCGATCAAACTTGCGTCAAAACTGATTAAATTTTTCCCTACCGGAGATCGCCGGGTACACTTCGCCAGTGACGGTGCAAGCGCAGTTGAAACCGCGTTGAAAATAGCGGTGCAGTACTGGCACAATATTGGCAAACCGGAACGGACGCGGTTTGTCTCGCTTGCCAACGATTACCACGGTGATACCCTTGGCGCTGTGTCTGTCGGGTTTATGGAGTCATTCCACAAACAGTTTGCCTCTCTCGTCACGCCCTCGTTACAGGCGGAATCGCCATGTTGTAAAGCGTGTGGTTATGATAAAATCCCTAAAACCTGTTCTCTCGAATGCTTTACTTCAATGAGGGATATTCTTGAGGAGCATGCCGGAGAACTCGCTGCGGTTATTGTTGAGCCGTTATGCCAGGGAGCTGCCGGGATGCGTATCTATACTCCCGAGTACCTCAAGGAACTCAGTACTCTCTGTAAGAAACATTCGGTGCTTCTCATTGTTGATGAGATAGCGATGGGATTCGGCAGGACGGGAAAAATGTTTGCATTTGAGCATGCCGGCATTGATCCGGATATCGTCTGCCTCGGTAAAGGGCTCTCAGGAGGATACCTGCCGATCAGCGCGGCCGTTGTAAAGGAGTATATATTTAATACCTTTTCAGATCAGCCGGAGGATAACACCTTTTATCACGGTCATACCTTTGCCGGAAACTCAATCGCAGCCGCGGTAGCGTGTGAAGTGCTCGATGTTTACGAGAAGGAATCGATTGTGGCCCAGGCGTATGAGAAAGGAAAAATTCTCGAACAGGAGATGGCGCGATTTGACGATCTGCGTTGTGTGGCAAATGTGCGCTGCCTCGGCATGGTTGGTGCGTTAGAACTTAAAACGCAACCGGACAGTACCGGTATAACACATCCTGAAGCAGTAAAATCTGAGATGCTGAGGAAGGATGTTCTTATCCGTCCACTCGGGAATGTTGTGTACCTTATGCTGCCATTAATTATTTCGGAAGAACTCATACGTGAAACCGTACGAAAACTTTACAATACGGTAAAAGCCACCTGTAAAGGAACATGATTGTAACAACGAAAAGTCGCCCCAACCGTAATAATTGTCAAAAGGAATAGTATGAAAAAAGTACTGGTATGCATAATAGCCTTTACCCTGTTCTTATATGCAGAGGATAGTACCACCGTGGATACCTTTTTGCTGGATACTGTTTCTGAAAAGCAGTCCTCCGAGGAGGTTTCCCTGGAAGAAACAATACCTGCCAATGGAAAGCAGTTCCTGATAGCAGGTTATTCCTGTATTGCCGCCGGCATATTGTCTCTGGGGTGCGCAGCATCTTTTAATGCCGGTGCTGATAATCGTCCTTCTGCGGGGGATCCCTTGCAAAACCCCGATTCCGTTGAGAATGAAGACCCTGAATTAAAACGCTATGCACGTATTTGTGCCTGGACCGGATTGATCCTGGAATTGTCTTCAATACCATTTCTGGTTGTCGGATACCGCAAGAAGAAGAGACATAAAGCTTTTATTGACAGGAAACTGTATGGTTTTGTTCATAGTGACGGGACTGTTGAAGTGAGATTGTCTTGTCAGTTTTAATTATTGAGATAAAAAGAATCAGGAAGAGGAGGTTTAGCTAAGCACTAAATTCTTCCTTAACTTTTGCAAGCATATCTTTGGCACAACTCAGGTCGCCTGCTCTGGTATTTACTTAAAGTTCAGCAGCAACGTTTCCAAGTCTCATTCCTTTTTAAGCCAAAGCAGTCTTCCAATGCTTGGTTCACCCGGCTTGGCATTGTGCATTGTCCGGCAGTCTTTATCGGAAAGAACGACGTTCTCAGTTGTAATTGTCAATGTCCCGCCTTCCGGCATTGCATCACGAAAATTCACTGAAAAATTCATAATGATCTGTTCGATGTTTCCAATATCAGCTTCTACACTCCATATGTCCTCCCAAAATTCTGTCTGAATATCGATATCTTCTCCAAGTTGATACAATTGAAATTAATACGTTTTCAAGCAAATTTATAACTGCGAAGTAGAGGCGATTATAATCGCATGGAAGCCAGAGAGCCAATTAATCGGGTTAAAGAAGACTATCCGGAATTCGTATCTTCCCCTCCTTAAATTATATTTATTTACCTTAATCAGTTACTCATCTGAGAACAGCCGGTTAATTGTATGATTGAAAAACTTCGCGAACGGTTTCGGATACTTAACGAAGAAATCGCAGAAACCTGTGAGAACGCAGGCAGGAATCCTGATGAAATTCGGGTGATAACGGTCACCAAAACACATCCGGCAGAGGTGTTACAGGCGGTTATTGATTCCGGACACGGCGCTATCGGTGAAAACAGGGTACAGGAAATTATACAAAAAATTCCCCTGTTAACCGGTGAGAAAATCGTACACATGGTAGGGCATCTGCAAATGAACAAGGTGAATAAGGTGGTGCCGCTGGTTGACTGGATACAATCCATCGACAGTGAGCGGTTGGCACTGAAAGTGAATCAACAGTGTGAAACCATTGGTAAAAAAATGCAAGTACTGGTACAGGTGAATACTTCCGCAGAGGAAGCGAAATCGGGGTGTGAGCCTGAAGAAGCTCTGGAATTGTGTGAGAAAATTGCTGCCTGTGAATACCTTCAGTTCAGGGGATTGATGACTATCGGGCTATGGGGCGGTACCGAGAAAGAGACGCGTACCTGTTACAGAAAACTTTGTTCAATCGGTGAACAAGCCCGGAAATATACTGATTTCCCCCTTGAACTCTCCATGGGTATGAGCGATGATTTCCGGATTGCCATTGAAGAAGGTGCAACAATGGTTCGACTTGGTTCATATATACTTGGGACAAGGAACTACTAAATGATACTTATTTATTATGCGTTACGGGCGTATGAGATAATTTTTATTATCCGGATTATCATGTCGTGGATTCGGCCGAGCCAACATCATCCCTTTGTACGATTCATTTATACTATGACGGATCCGGTGCTTGATCCGATACGCCGCATTCTGCCGACTTCAGGTATGGGTTTCGATTTTTCTCCTATTGTAGTATTTATTATACTTGAGTTGCTGCGGAATATGCTTTTCTCATATTCATATTATTGATTTTAGAAAAGAATAATTCCTGTTTTTGTATACA
>JAUVGS010000051.1 GCA_030593665.1 Chitinivibrionales bacterium
AGTGTTGCCCCGCCTGCTGAACATCATCGCAATTTACCATCGAAAATAAATTTCGTTGATCAGGAACCTGCGCACCAGGGAATTAATTAGACTATGAAAAGGAAAATGAAAACATTGATCATTGCATTCGGTGGAAATGCATTGATCAAAGATGGTCAGAAAGGGACAATTGAGGAGCAGTTTGAGAATCTGCGGATACCCTTAAGCCAGATTGCACAGTTGTCAAGAAAGTATAAGATTATTATCACCCATGGCAATGCACCGCAGGTTGGACACCTGATGCTGCAGCAGCAGAATTCCCGTTTGCCTAAACTGCCTTTGGAGATACTGGTCGCGGGAACTCAGGGGCAGATCGGGTATATGATAGAGCAGACGCTCGATAATGAGTTAATGAATATCGGGATACAGGATCCATTTATTATCACAGTACTGACATACGTCAAAGTAGATAAAAATGATCCGGCGTTTAAAAATCCTACCAAACCGGTCGGCCCGGCATTTAAACGGAGGAAGAAGGGGTTTAAACTAACTCTCAAAGGATGGCGCAAGGTTGTCCCTTCCCCGGATCCGGTTAAAATCATTGAATGGCGTGAAATTCAGACACTGATTGACAATAGATTTATCGTTATCGCCTGTGGTGGGGGCGGGATACCCGTTACTACGGAGCATAAACAATTTGAAGGTATTGAGGCGGTTATTGATAAGGATCTGGCCAGTGCGAAACTCGGTGAACAGATTGGCGCCGATCTCCTGGTCATTGCGACAGAGGTTGAAAAGGTCGCCATTAATTTTCTGCAGCCGGATCAGCAATTGCTGGACAGGCTCACTGTTTCCGAAGCGAGAAAATACCTTGAAGAAGGGCATTTCCCTCCGGGTAGTATGGGGCCAAAAATTCAGGCTGCCATTAACTTTGCAGAATCAGCTAAAAACCGAAAAACTATTATTACCTCTCTTGAGAAAATAGTGCAGGCGATTGACGGTAAGACCGGTACACAGGTATATACATAATTGAATATCTTCATTTAACGTTAAGGAATAATGAACTATGGAACGTAGAAAAGCTGTAATAATGGGAGCCGCAGGTCGAGATTTTCATAATTTCAATGTTTATTTCAGAGAAAATGAATTGTACGATGTGGTCGCGTTTACCGCCACACAGATACCGGACATTGATGGACGGCAGTATCCGCCGGAATTAAGCGGACGGTTATATCCCAATGGTATTCCGATTAAAGCCGAGTCAGAACTTGAGTTGATAATAAGAAACGAAAATATTAACGAGGTTTTTTTCAGTTACAGCGATGTTTCGCATTCCTATCTCATGCATTTCGCATCCCGGGTTATTGCCTGGGGAGCCGATTTTACGCTTCTTGGCGCAAACTCAACCATGATTAAAAGCACCAAACCGGTGATATCGATATGTGCGGTAAGGACAGGGTGCGGGAAGAGTCAGACGTCGTTACGAATTGTTGAGATATTAAAAAATATGGGAAAACAGGTTGCCTCCATTCGACATCCCATGCCCTATGGCGATCTTGTCAAACAGAAGGTGCAGCGATTTGCCACATTGGAGGATCTAAAGACACATGAGTGCACTATAGAGGAGATGGAAGAGTATGAGCCGCATATTATGGTGGGCAGCGTTATTTATGCAGGCGTAGATTATGGCGCTATTCTTGAAGAAGCAGAAAAGGAAGCCGATGTCATCATCTGGGATGGCGGCAATAATGATCTGCCGTTCTACAGACCTAATCTGGAGATTGTTGTGGTTGATCCCCACCGGGCAGGCCATGAGCTTGAGTATTATCCGGGTGAGGCAAACCTGCTCAGGGCTGACGTTATCATTATTAACAAGGTTGACTCTGCCGAACAGAAAAACATCGATACACTGAAAGCGACGATTAAAAAGCATAATCCCACTGCTGTGGTGGTTGAGGCTAATTCTCCCATATCAGTTGACGATCCGGATATTATTAAGGGAAAACGGGTGCTGGTTGTTGAAGACGGCCCCACGCTTACCCATGGCGAGATGAAATATGGCGCGGGTATGATCGCGGCAAAGCAGTTTGGCGCCGCTGAAATTATCGATCCCCGCCCTTTTGTTTCAGGTACAATTGCCGACACCTTTGAAAAATATCCCTTTATCGGTACGCTGCTCCCGGCAATGGGGTATGGTGAAAAACAAATGAAAGACCTGGAAGAGGTCATCAATAAAACCGAATGTGACCTGGTAGTGGTCGGCACACCGATAGATCTCGGCAAACTGTTAACCATCAATAAACCGCACGTTCGTGTCCGGTATCGGTTGGATGAAATCGGCTCGCCGAACCTTGAGGAACTGTTACAGCGTTTTAAATAATTCGTAGCCGTTCACGGCTTAAAATTTGGGGAAAATATGAAGGGTAACCCTGAACCTGTGAACGGGTACAATAATTCATGCAAAGGGAGAAACCACATGGCTATTAATTTATGGGGAAGAAGCTTTTTAACACTTAAAGTTTTTACACCGCAGGAGATTGAGTACCTCATTGACCTTGCCATAGCAGTAAAGAAAGAGAAAAAAGAAGGGGTTCGAAAAGAGCGACTTAAGGGGAAAAATATTGCGCTTATTTTTGAAAAGCCCTCCACCCGTACCCGGTGCGCTTTTGTCGCCGCTGCTGTCGATGAAGGCGCTCACCCTGAATATCTCGGTAAAGGTGATATTCAACTGGGAAAGAAGGAGACGGTCAAGGACACTGCACGGGTCCTTGGCAGGATGTTTGACGGGATTGAATTCAGAGGATTTAAACAGGATACGGTTGAGCAGCTTGCACAGTATTCCGGGGTGCCGGTATGGAACGGTTTGACCGATATCTATCATCCCACCCAGATACTTGCGGATTTCCAGACAGTTAAAGAGTATCGCGGCAGCCTGCAGGGCATTAAGTTCGTGTATGTCGGTGACGGCAGGAATAATGTCGCCAATTCGCTCCTTATCGGCGGTGCGAAGATGGGTATGGATATGCGGATTCTTTCACCCAAAGAGCTTTTTCCGGGCGATGAACTGGTCTCGTATTGTGAAACGGTTGCACAGGAAAATGGCGCAGTCATAACGGTTACCGATGACATCAACAGGGGTGTTGAAGCTGCTGATGTAATTTATGCTGATGTGTGGGTGTCAATGGGCGAAGAGGAGCAATTTGCTGAGCGGATACGCCTGCTGAAACCCTATCAGGTAAACAGAAGAATGCTGGATAAAACAACTGACACTGTTCTGTTCATGCATTGCCTGCCGGCGTTTCACAATAGCGATACTATCGTGGGCGAAGAGATTCGGAAGAAATTCGGTATTACTGAGATGGAAGTTACTGAAGAGGTGTTTGAGAGCAGCAATTCAGTGGTTTTTGATGAGGCGGAAAACAGGGTACATACGATAAAAGCGGTGATGATTGCGACATTGGGCGGTTAGTTTGTAATTACTTATGTTCGTGGAATGTATGGAATACGTGAAGCGTAAAACGAACGATGAAATGCGCTTATCCTTTAATCACGATTACTTTTGAATTCCCACAAGATTGCGTTAGCTTCCAATTACACATGTATGAGTATAGTATCTGGAATTATCGGGGAATGTCCGGTTGGAAAAAACCCTCATTTCCTTATTCCATTATTCCAGCCATCAATTCTACACCTGCTTTAACAGCCTCTCTGTTAGTTTTGGCAATACCCGCTTTTTGAAACGTTGCTATTGCAGTGGTAAATGCTTCCAGGGGAAACATGCCGCTGTATTTCAACAACGATGCTATCGCAATAATTGCAGCAGTCAGCCGGTTAATTTTTTTAGCGGTTTGCGTTATAGGCAGACGGATAATTTCCGCTTTGGTTTTGGGCAGTTTCAAAGATTCTTCTGTGAAAAGAATGCAGTTTTTCGAAAGTTTTTCGATTCGGTTCTTTATTCTTTTTATGCCATCATCAGAGAGTACCACAAAATAGTCCGGCGATTCAATAGCGGTATAATTTATACGTTGGGGCGATACAATTATCTCGGCAATTGAGTGTCCGGTCATGACCGTTATGGGATAGTCGTCTTTTTGTGTTGCTTCGAGCCCGCTGAACATAGCCGCCTCTGCAAGCAGGGTTGCCGTTGATTTTATTTTCTGCCCTGCACCGCCGGCAATAACAATACCGGTCTGCCTGCTTATAGAGTGGGAATATTTTTTAGTAATCGGCGGGTTGTGTTTTCGTATGCCCCTACCTTTTTCATACACCTTTCTGTAATGAACGGTGTATTCGGGCCGGGGGTTATTTACTATAAGTCCCCGTTTGTACTTGTACTGTTTAAGAAGATCAAAGATATCCTTTTTTTTGAGTCTGTTCCGCGGTGAGTAGTAGGCAGTACATAATTCCCAGACATCAAGCATTGCGAATCCGGGCTGCTGTATTGCCTGCGCTATTACATCAGGCAGTTCTTTGTCAAAAGCGGTGGCACGGTAGACCCATGCGGCACCGGCTGCTGCAACAGTACCGCATAAATTCATGGGGCCTTCGACATTACCCCAGGGTGTGGTTGAGGTAATGCCACCGGTTGGTGTGGTCACCGAATGCTGCCCGCCGGTCATGCCGTAATTGAAATTATTGCTGATGATAAGGGTGATGCCTATGTTACGCCGCGCCACATTAAGAAGGTGGGTTCCGCCAATACCGCATCCGCCGTCTCCCTGTAATACGATTACCGTTAACTCGGGGCGGGCAAGTTTCAGACCGCATCCATAGGTGATTGAACGACCGTGAAGCCCGTGAAATGCATTCGTAGTAAAATATCTGTCCGCAAGGCCGATACAGCCGATGTCGGTGACAATAACGACATTCTTCGGGTCCGGTTGCAGCTTGACAAGTGCGTTGTTAAGAGCTTGTATCAGCAGACCGTGACCACAGCCGGGACAAAATGGCAGAGGGCCGATTTTATCGGTCATATAACCGGTATGTTTTTTTACGCTCATTCCAGTTTCCCCTTTTGCAGGATCATTGCAGGGGAGATCAGGGTCGTATCCATCTTGTTTACCCCAACAACCTCGACAGTGCCGCGTGCCAACCGTTCAATCTCCAGTGAGTACTGTCCCATGTTCATTTCAGGTACAATTACTTTTTTAACGTTCTTTATTGCAGAGCGTATGATTTTTTGGGGGACCGGAAAAAGTGTCTGGAGTACCAATGAGGAAACCTTTATTCCCCTGGAACGGGCCTCTTGTACGGCAACCGCTGCGGATCGTGAGGTTATTCCATAGCTGATAATCAGCGTTTCTGCTCCTTTCTGAAAATCCTTTTTAACCAGAGCTATATCATTCGCAGCATCATCAATTTTAGCGGAGTAGTGATCGATCATCTCCTGAATCACGGCTGGATCGGTAGTGAGATAAGCGGTTTTATCATGCGTTGAGGTTGTATACCGTGCGATATATTTCCCGCCAAAATCCGATATGGGCGGCACATCGGAAGGCTTGCCGAAGTAATGAGGCACGTATTCTTTTTGGGAAGTTACCCGCTTGCGTGTACTAAGCGGCGGCAGTTCTATCGCGTTGAGATCAACCGATTCTTTTGTAACGCCGATTTCCTTATTTGTCAGGACAAAGACCGGAGTCCGGTACTGTTCGGCAAAATTGAAAGCCCTGTAGGTAAGCTCATACGCTTCACCAACGGTGGCAGGACTCAGGGCAATCACCGGGAGGCCGCCGGAAGTTACCCAGCGGGTGAACTGTATATCTCCCTCCGCACCTTTGGTGGCGGATCCGGTTGCCGGACCCTGGCGCTGGACATTAACAATAACCATCGGGGTTTCACCCATGATTGCCAGGCCGATATTCTCACTGTAGAGACTTAAGCCGGGTCCGCTGGTTGGCGTTAGTACTTTTCTTCCGGCCATGGCAGCACCGATGCAGAAGCCGATAGAGGCGATTTCATCCTCTGCCTGAATGGCAGTTCCACCATTCTGCGGCACCCATTCCAGCATATAGTGTAGAATAGAGGAGGAGGGTGTGATAGGGTAGCCGGCAAAAAAGTTGCATTTTGCCTTTATCGCAGCCCTGGCAATGGCTTCGTTTCCTTCAATAAATTCTCGGCTCATACGATTATCTGTAAGCGTTCACCAAACGCTAAAACTTTATTTTTGAAATCAGGTATCCGTATACTGTTAATAAACATTCAATTTACCCCTCTATATACGAGTTTTATTTCCCCCAAATTTCTAATTTCCAATTCCCTATTTCAAGCCGTGAACAGCAACAATTATTAAAATACATGATGTGAAGGTATACATTATTCCAGCGAAAACCTCTTCTCAACCATTTTTATATCCAGGTTCTCAAGTTCTTTAAGAACCGGTTCATAGATCTCTTTTTTTGTGGGAATCTGTACACCACGCAGAGGTATCTTTTCTTCTGCCATCAGTGAAACACCAATTGCCAGAGGTAAACTGACAGTCCGTGCCATAGAGGTGTCCCCATGGGGGATGCCATAATCTATTAACGTTGAGGTGATCCTTTCCCTGGTGTTGTCGCTGTTTTTAATAGTAAACGTATGCCTGAGAATTATCATGTCTCTCTCACCATTTTTATAGGCCAGTTTCTCGAGCAGCAGTTCACTCAATATATCCAGTCTGTTATCACAGTCAGGCACGGTTTCATCTTTGAACAGGCCAAGCCAGTCAAGATTTTTCATGATAAAATTATCTTTTGCACAACCTGCTTTCTCCGCTGCTTTTGCATAAATATCATCCTTTTCGCGGGCGCCGATCAGATCTGCCATCATTTTTTTATAGGTAACACCTTTAAGAGTGTCCACCGGGGTATCATCGACAAGCCCCAGGTCAACGATCTTTTTAAAGATATCACACCAACCGATATTTCTGTAGGTTCCCCGCATCACAGTAAGGGCATCTTTCAGATTATAGAGTTCTTTATACGGCAGGGAATCCCGGTTCGGATACACCTCAAATTCTCCCAGTTCTTCGACCTCTTCAATCCGTTTATTCAGGAACAGGTCTTTTCCTTCAATAGTCACAATTTCACCGTTTTCAAGGAATTTCGCCGGGTTTCGTGACGCAAGGACTACCCCTTTTGGGCTCCAGGAGAACTTATAGCCAAAGGGATTGTCGTTGGCTTCGGGGGCGGGAAGGCCGCCGCAATAGGAATAAAAGTGCAGAACTTCCCCACCGTTATTGTAAACATCATCAATAATTTTCATGGCCGACATATGGTCAATACCCGGATCAACGCCGATTTCATTCAGGAACAGAAGGCCTTTGCTTTTTGCTTCATTGTCAAGTTTTTTCATGTCTTCGCCGACATACGACGTCGTGGCCATATGTTTGTTATTTTTACTACATAGTTTTGCAACGGTGTAATGGTGTACCCATGGAAGGAGACTGACAATGATGTCATGATTTTTAATAAGCTGTTCCAATGCATCCCGATTTTCAACAAGTATGTGGCGGGCAGTACCGTTATCATAACCTGAAACCAGTTTATCAGCTTTACTTAACACTCTGTCGGCGACGGTCACCGCCAGATTCTTTTTTAATAAATAGGTAACTCCGGGTTTAATGACCAGCCCCGCGCCAAGCACGATTATTTTTTTCGTTGTTTGTGTACCTTGCATTGTTAGCACGCTCCCTTACAGGTCGTCGTTAATATAGGAAAAATCAGGTGTCAATTTCCCACGGTAGACGATAACCGCTTTTCTGATCGGTTCCGGCAGTTTACATTCAGTAAAATTTGCGGTATAGTCGGCATGTGCAATGGCCGGTACAAACTGTTTCAGATGGGCGCTGAAATCTATTGAAGCTTCACGGGAGAATTCACAGGGAAGGTTGTCAACCGCCATGACAACAATCCCTTTTCCAGCGACGCCGTCAACCGTTTCATAGCTCAACGGATTAAAAACATACACGGGATTGTCAGGTGTTGTTGTCCGTATATTACATTCAACCGCACCTTCAACATCACAACTGATATCACCAATTATACGAATTCCCGACGAAGCGGTTTTATCAAAAAGATTTTTCAGATACTGTTTAGTGACAAGCTTTGGATAGCGCCCGTCCCAATAAATAGCATTTATCATTATCGTAAGATAGGGTATATACTGTTCAAATTGAGACTGATATTTTTCCGGATGATGATAATAGTCATCCAGGTTGAAGGCAGCAACGGAGTTTAACGGACGGACTAAATCTTCTTCCTTGAATATCACCTTGTATACTTTTTTCCCGGAGTGTTTTTTCGTTTGCATGAATGTATGCAGTTCAGAAGGTGTGATTTCTTCTGTCGGGAGAAGGTCATATATTTCCTGTGCACCGTTTGAAACATTGCCGTAGCCGGCAAAGCCGCACATACACGGGCAGAGCGAGTCAGGGAGGCCGGCTTTTTTTATTTCTTCACCACGTTGCCTGACAGCATTTTTTGCCTGTTCAAGTGAGTTGTAATGAAATGCATGCCGTATCTTTGAAAAGGGATTGTTAATTTTTTCCCACGCCAACCGCCTGCCAAATGCCCAGAGGGTATCGACCATACCGGCCAATCCGGCATATCTGCCAAAAAAAATAATCCGCTTATTATCATTATCGGTGATTTTTTCATAATCTATTAAGGTACAGCCAAGAGCCAGTATCCTTTTCAGCATGGGGATGTTCGAGAGTTGTCCCTTAATGGTATGCGAGAAGAACACATAAATTTTTTCCGGCTCCAGAAGCGCTTCGGGTATTTCTTTTACTGCGAATATAACTTTGCATTCGGATAAATCGTCTTTTGTCTCCACTCCTGCATCGGAATAGTCTTTATCCGGATATATCCGTATCGGGCATGGTTGTACAATACTTTTGATGCCATGCACATCTTGCAGTTCTTTAATTGCATCCGGAACTAACGGCGTGCGTTTTTCCCATTTGTTTTTATCTTCCCGCCTGATACCTATAATGCATTCTGTATTATTTTGAGGTTGTGCCAAATGTAATCCCCTGTGCCGGCAGATAATGATTAT
>JAUVGS010000232.1 GCA_030593665.1 Chitinivibrionales bacterium
CCTGAAAGAGAGTACGAAAGCCCCTTGATAACATTATGTAGAAGCAGAATGGTCATTTCCATGCCCCTCTGCTTAACATACTGTTATCTTTGTTTACATTGGAATTACAACAGAATAATGATATGAAAACAGAATTACAACAATCCAAGCATCTTTTCGGTCCGGTACCGTCCCGCCGCCTGGGCATGTCACTTGGCGTGGATATGGTACCGTTTAAGACCTGCACACTTGATTGTGTCTATTGTGAGTGCGGGAAAACATCTACCCATACCGGCCTTCGAAAGGAATATATTCCAGCGCAGGAACTTATTGAAGAACTGGACCTTTATTTAGCATCCAATCCGAATCTTGATGTTATCACTTTTGCAGGAAGCGGCGAACCCACGTGTAACACGGCCCTTTCTCAGGTCGTTAATCATGTAACAGCAACCTATCCGCACTTTAAAACTGCTATATTGACAAACAGTTCATTACTGCATATCAGAGAAGTTAGAAATACTCTTATGCACATCGACTATGTGCTCCCTTCACTCGACGCCGTTTCACAATCAGTATTCGAAAAAATCAATAATCCCGCTGAAGGTATCACAAACAGTTCTATAATCACCGGCCTCATCGCCTTTGCGAAAGAATACACCGGAACACTCTGGGTGGAAATCTTTATTATTCCCGGTATCAATGATTCTGATGAGGAATTACTATTAATAAAAAGCATTCTGGAAGAAATAAAACCCTCCCGTGTTCAGCTCAATACACTCGACCGGCCTGCAGCCTGTGACTGGGTACAACCCGCGACCTCTGATCAGCTTAACCAGATTGCACAGCTTTTCCTCCCGCTTCCCGTTGAAATTATTACCCGTAAAATCAAAGTTGACGACACTGTAACAACCAACACTCAGACGATTACAGATTTTTGTGCGATATTGAAAAGAAGACCTATGACAGTTGAGGATATTGCAATCTCACTCCACAGAAATATCAATGAGGTTTTTACCCTGCTTGATAATCTTAAGAAGAGACAGAACGTCTCGGTTGAAAAGGTTGAGGATAAAACATTTTATAGAATTACCTAGATATACTTCGTCACCCCTTCAATTAGTACCTTATCAGATTGCTTTCTTGTTTTTTAGGTATTGGTTACAAATTTATTTGTTACAATACTTTATTCCGAATGCTTTCTTCGGTTAGAAAGGAATCTGATAAGGTACTTACTTGCGGATTTTTCCCGCGTTAGTTCTATTTAATAATATCAGCAGCCGTTCACGGCTTAAATTTTCTAATTTCTAATTTCCAATTTCCAATTTCTAATTTCAGCGTTCTATGAACGCTTACTTTTTTTAATGATTTTTCCTCTCCAAACCGATATACTATAAAAGGAGATAAAGTATCATAAGTATATGTATTCATATATGATATAAGGCAACGTTAATGCATTTTTATAAATCCATTGTAACGGTTATACTATTCTATGTTATCTCAGTTCAATCTGACGGTGACATTGATTTCACCGATCTGAAAGGTACCTCAGCCGGCCGGACAGTATTCAATTTTCTTACGATCCCGGTAAGTGCTGCCCAGCTCAGTCTCGGTATGACCGCTTCACCAGGCAATATGGATGCTACGGATGTACCGCTGGCAGCTTCGGGAACCGCATTTTTTACCCGATATAAATTTGCTATTACCCATCTTGAGTGGCTCATGGGATTACGTAAGGAATATGTCGGCGCCTGTTTCCCGTTACTCGATCAGGGCACGTTGAGTTTCTACTCTCAGGTCTTTACACTGGGCAGTTTTGACTATGCTAAAGATATTGACGAATACGATTCCGACCCGTCGTCTGTTGAGATGGCATTCGGGGTAGCCTACGCCCGCCAGTTTTTGTATAACAAACTGAGCGCCGGATTAACCGCATCGTATATTGAAAGCCGCCTTGCAGGAGATGGCGGCAGAGCATTCAACGGTGCTGTTGATGCAATGTACAGACCTTTTGTCTGGTTTACAACCCATATATATGCCCGTAATTTAGGCAACAAGGTTATCTATAACGAAACGCCTGAAATACAACCGTTTCAAACCGGATTATCCCTTAAATTTTCTCCTTTCGCCAAAGAGGATTCGATAAACTATAACCGTTTTGATGTCTCATTTGCACTTGGCGCACAGAAGACTATTGATGCTCCCCTGCAAATAGGTATCGGAACGGATGTCAGGCCGATCAAGTACTTTTCGATCAGAGCCGGATATGACTATTTCTATGGTCATGATTTCTCTCTCGGTGGGTTAAGTGCCGGTATCGGACTGCATATTAAACAGTATGGGGTTGATGCGGGATGGAAGTATCAGTCTGAAGTTTTCGGCTCAGTGTGGGCTCTTACGATCCGGTACTTTACCGAAGAGATGATACCCAAGACCGCAATGGATTATTACCGGGTTGCAGAACGCTTCTTTAAAAAACGCCGATACAAACCGTGCATTTTCTATGCAAAAAAAGCGTTACAGCGTAATCCTAATATGTGGCGGGCACATGCACTCATTGCGAAAGCAATCTCAGAAATGCATCAGAAGAGAGGTACAGAAATAGTACTCATTTACACCGGCAATACCAATGGTGAATTCCTTCCAACGATTACCCGGGGTGTATCCACAGGTGGTCTTGCCCGTCAGGCTGCGGTGATTAATACGATTCGCAATGACTATCCAACAAGTATAACTATAGATGCCGGAAACATGGTGGGTAGACTTTCACCGCCGGTTAAAGCCCGATTTGGAGATTCCTATTATCAGATGATGAACTATGACGCCGTAGGACTGGGCATTGGGGAAATAGAATTCGGATTTAAGGAATACTGTAAGAAAACGAAACAATCAACCATGGATTTTGTCTGTACCAACTGTGCCAAAAAGGTAGGGGATTGTTTTACGGATTGGAAAATAGTCTCAGCCGGTAAATATAAAATTGCCGTATTAGGAGCTATTCCCGGAGTAGTATCTCAAAGGAAAGCAAAAGATACAACGCTTTTTGCACGGACAATGGAACTAATCCGTACTACCCAGTCCCCTAAAGTACGCATGTGTAATCTCCGTATATTAATCGTAAACGACACCTGGGAAACAGTACAACATTATGCGAAAAATATTCCTCTCGTTGATGTTATTATATGCGGATCACTTAAACAGCACTTTGAGACGCCGATGAAAATTGGCAACAAACCCATAGTATCGACCGGTGAATTCGGAAAATATGTCGGCGCACTTGAACTCAGGTTTGATAAGAATAAAAAAATGTTATCCTATAACAATCGACTTATACCGCTTACCGAGGAAGTCATTCCCCACGTGGAAATAGATATTCTGGCCAATCAGATATCTCTGAGAGCGGATCTTGAAAAACAGGGGTTGACTATTCAAACGTTGAAAAAGGGAAAGACAGAAGGTGTCTATACGTTTATTTCCGACAGGCGCGGCAAACCGCATGTGTATCTGAAAGTAATGAAAAGCAAGACGGAATTTCCATTGACATTCGGTGACACACGATGTTCCAAACCGTTAATTTCGTTCAGAAACGGCACCATCCTCTATCATGCAGAGCATGACACGCTTGATAGAAAAGCGCTCATGATAATGAACATAAACGGTAGTAATAAATATGAAATTACCTGCGGCGGCAGTGTATCTGAAGCACGGTATACCTCTGATGAGAAATGGATTTATACTGTTGTACGGGAAAAAATTGGTAAGCATACGGGCATATACCGCAGGCTTCCTTCAGGAGGTGAACCTCAGCACATTATTGACTGGAAAGACGGTTCGGAACAGGACATCACTTTTTCGTCTGACGGGATAAACATGGTCTTTACGAGTGACCGCGACGGGCATCGACAGCTTTACATAAGCGACCAGGAGGGGAATATGCCTGTCCGCATCACCGATGACCCTTCACACAACTACAGCCCTCGCTTTTCACCACTTGACAAACACATCGCCTATCTCTCGGAGAAAAATAATTTTAAAGGGAAAAAGGACCTCTGGATTCATGACAGGAATACCGGGAACAAGGTGCGTGCGACCCGGAATGCCAATGTCACTGAATTTCTGTGGCTCGATGACGAAGGGACTATACTCTACTCTTCAGGGATAAATCTCGTTGATTTTAATACAATAAATGTCTTTACCGGTGAAAATAAGAAATTTATCGTTACCGGCTCTTCCAAAAACTACAGTGAAACACATCCACAGGTTATATTCTACAAAAAACGTAACCGGATTCTCTATACCCGCGAGTACCAGGATGGGGAGAGAAAGATATACATGGTAAATCCTGATGGCAGTGAAGACCGGCAGGTAAGTCTGCATAGCGGTAATTCGTGGTTGGAATAATATATAACCGGAGTGATGGGGCTGGATTACTCCAGAATTCAGTAGTTTATCTTAATTCCTTAAGATGAAACCACAAGTTATACT
>JAUVGS010000345.1 GCA_030593665.1 Chitinivibrionales bacterium
ATCAATGAACTGGTTCCTTCAACATATTTTTTTGAGGTGAGACCGGCACTTTCAAAGGTAGCAACCATTTTAGCGGCAGCCTGCGGCCCGGTATTATCTTTGCAGCCAAAAGCATCGGCTTTACTCAACCAGGCGCCGTCAAGCGGTTCTGTTTCATATTTTTTACTCCGCCACAACTGGTAGGTTAAATTTGCCATATCATTATTCTTAGGGGTAATCCGGCCAAAATGTATCGAAGGAATTTTTCCGCTGCCGATAACGCCAAATTTATTGTCACATTCATATTTGCTGGAAATAGCAGGCGGTATTACCTTCTCATCACCAATAAAGAAAATGAACTCCGGTTTTGGACTCCAACTGCTGTAAATATCTTCGATCCAGCCATCAATGGCCGAAGAACTTGAACCAACCGTATCAACATTGGCCACGTGAACATCCAACCCTTTTCTAATTTTCCAGTTGATATAATTCTGTACCGCTGCCAGAGTCTGGTCATTACCCAAAAACACATACCGCGGGACATTATCCTGACGATCCAGAGCATTCAGGTATTCTGCATCAACATTCAACATATTTTTATACATCGGCACAAAGCTTCTACTTGGTACCTTATCGAGAATTTTCAGCTCATTCATTCCCCGAGTACTGGTAAAGTTAATCTTTACCAATGCTTTTTTAACAATGGTTACTTCATTGGTAACCGGATTGACCATAACCGGATTGAATATCAAACTTGCCACTCTGATATCACCGATAATTTCACACATAGTTATTTGAGCATAGGAATTCGGATATACCGCATTGGTCGAATAGATATCCTCATTAATTTTATAAGGAAAAGCTCCTCCGGAGATTTTTGGCGGGCGCTGGTACGGTGACACCGAATAGGTCCCCAGTAACTCTGTTTGAGCTTCGATAATCTCAAGTGAAATTCCACCCAGGTCAGGAATCTGCACTCGTGCTCTCACCCGGGATACATCAGGTGTACCCACCGGTGCAGGTATCGACAATTTATTGTTTATAACAAATTTGACCCCGGCGCCGAATTCACGAACGCCGACATCAACAACCCGTAACTCAGTCAGGTTGAATTCAACCGTCACACCGTTTCGGTTTGCATCAGTCACTGCGACAACATCTACCAGCTCAGCACTCTGATAGACAACTTCGGCATGAATAACAGCAACAAATAAAAATAGAAAAAGTATACCGGAATAGAATTTAAACATGTTCCCTCCCCCTTCGCGGAAATGTATACACATGGATTTTAAATAATTTTCACCATTCTTCTGAAGTCTTAATAAACAATATACGCAAAAAAAGTATGATTTTCTATATTTATATATACCTTCAACACCTATGGAGAAGATACCTGATCGGTATCAACGTTGAGGTAATTGATGATAATTTGAGTGTTACGATATTAAACTGTTATCGGATTTGACAAGTACAACTTATTGACATTAAATATTCGGCTTTTTCATGCTTTAACCGTGTCCCTGCTTTTATTTATCTCATATTTTTATTACCATCAATAAGGTGATAAGTACAGGTACCCAGGCCCAGTTTCTCACCGTATTTCATCTGTACCGTTGCATCGATTTCCGGCCAGAGTTCTTTAAATATATCCTTA
This sequence comes from Chitinivibrionales bacterium, assembly GCA_030593665.1. Next base: position 1,634 of record JAUVGS010000345.1, read on the forward strand.
TCCAATACTTTTTGAGCTAGATCATATGATGCTCTATCAATGGCAACCGGATCATATGAGGCAAGAATTCCTACGTCCGGATAAAGAACAGGATTGTTTTCACCCCAGCAATCACAATGCTTGGATAATTTATTGACAAAATTGATATATATCACCTTTTCGCTATGTTTTACTACCGCGCCCAAAGCATGCTCTACCATTTTCTCCTGAAATGTTGCATCACTTTCAGCCCAGTTAAAACCGATAGCATCATAACGACAAGCCGTATAACATTCACCGCAGCCGATACATTTGTCCGGATCCAGTTGGATACTTTCATTAATGAGAGTGAGTGCATTTTCAGGACAAAAAGTAGTGCATAAGCCGCAGCGTGTACATTTGTCCCGATTAAACTCCGGTTTGAATTCGTCGTGCTGGGCAAGTTTACCGGCCCGGCTCGATAATCCCATACCAAGATTTTTCAAAGCACCGCCCATACCGGACAGCATATGACCCTTTACATGCGAGAGGACAACCATACTGTTAAAAAAGGGAATGTCCGGTACGATGTAGACGTTGCTGAAATGTTTTCCGGGAATAGGGACTGGGTACTGATTCTGGCCATGTACCCCGTCAAGAATAAGAACCGGCGCGCCGACATTCTCATAGGTAAAGCCGTGTTCGTAGGCCAGCATGAGGTGACGATACGAATCTGACCGCTCCCCTTTATAGAGCGTATTCGTCTCAACCAGAAGCGGTAGACCTTTGTTGGATTTAATCCAATTGACAACCGCTTTTGTGTTCGGCGGGGTGATATAATTGTTATTACCCGCTTCACCAAAGTGCTGCTTCAACGCGACAAGTGTATTCTCCTGAATGACCCTGCTGAAATCAGCCGCACTGAGAAGCTGCACAGTCTTCAGAGCGGTTTCTTCATCAGACGCATTTTGGGAAAGTGGAATAAAATAAACCGGTGCGGGATTTTGGTATTTGAATCCAGGAATTATCTCTTTTAACGGCATGACTCCTCCAGGAGAAAGTTTTTATGTGTAGAGGTAATTGCAAAAGTAAGGACGTTTCATGAAACGTCCTTACAAAAACATTGAAAAAGGGCCATCGTCTGAAAGATTACTCTTATTTTCCAATTTTTGCAATTACCTCTGTAGAAATTAGAAAAGGAAAAAATACGGTGGTGGGTGATAGAATGCAATAGAATTATATTGAATGGAATAATCGACTTACTTATAAATCCTTCCGCACAGAGTTGCCCCTCCTGCCATACCAATAACAGGTATAAAGTATAACCCTGCCAAAACAGGGCTGGGGTTTAAATATGACCAATTCTTTTTATTATACCTTTACTTACCCATCATGTTATAATAGACATGAAATGAAAACCGCATTAATACACGAATGGCTCGTAACGCAGGCAGGTGCTGAGAGCGTTCTCGAGTCCATTTACAAATTGTATCCCGGTACCATTCACACCCTGTTTCACGATCCTGACGGCTTGGTCGGTACTCAGTGGGAGAATGTTGAGGTAACCGCTTCAATGCTTCAACGGCTGCCGTTCGGCCGAAAAAACACCGGGCCTATCTCCCTCTGTTTCCCATGGCTATCGAACAATTCGACCTGCGGGAGTATAATCTTATCCTCTCTTCCTCCTACGCAGTCGCAAAAGGGGTGCTTAATTCTTCAGACCAGCTCCATATCTGTTACTGCC
>JAUVGS010000075.1 GCA_030593665.1 Chitinivibrionales bacterium
AGGAGTCATGGAAATAGTAAATTTTTGTTTACTGTCAGCAATCACCTTTTTACCGCTTGTTAAAGATTTAACCGTTACCTGGTTAATACAGGCCATCTTTCCCCGATGCATACCATTCGGTTTTATTCGAATATTTCGATAGCAAACGTTTGTCTCGTATGTATCGGTCTCATGTAAATCAATGGTGTCGTTATACAGCTCAAATGTATCGTCCCGGCTTTTCCCGATAACTGAAAAATTATCCGTACACACCTCAATCGCCAACTTCCCGTCATAGGTGCCGGTAATGGTGTGTCTATACAAAAGTGAATCATAATCGATGGAGTCAATCTGCATCGAATCTGAAATGTGCATAGTGTCCATAAATGAAAGCGTATTCTCTACAAGTGAGTCACAGAGGCACGCCTTGCGTATGGTAGTCTTGTCAAAGGAAACACACACCGGAACACGCATTGTCCCGGCCATCTCATTCTCTCGCTTTTGGGGAATAATAGTTATATATAACGGGCATGGGTACTCAATCCTCTGTTCAGTAACCGATAATGACAGAGTACATTGCTCATGCGGAAATAATGAATGATATGACGTCTCTGCAATGTCGCCATTTGACAATTTCAATCCAACTGATATCTTTTTAAGGAGAATATCATTGGGATTATCAATCACAAAAAATATCGGGCCGCTTGCTTCAGCATATTCTACCCAGTCGATACCTTCCAGTTCAACCTGACCGGTGTCAGATATACCCGAACCATCCTGATCTATCCAACTGACTGTTCGTGTATAGGATAATGATTTATTTAACCGTATTGCCCCAAAGGACATCTCCTTAGTATTCGAGGGAAGAACAAAAAAATCAGCAAGGGAAAGCACAACCGTCATGCTGTCGTATCTTTCCGCGCGAATGGTATCGCCATAAACAATGGTAAAATCACTCTGGTCAATATTTTCCATAGCATCAAAGGGCTTTACCATTTCTTTCATAAACGGGATTGAAAACTGCGCATTCCACATTACCGGTTCGCTGTAGTCTTCCGGCATAGAGCACCACAGACCCATCAGTGAAATGCTGACAGCAACACTTACCATTGCTATTCTTTTATGTATACCGGATAAAATATTGCAGCTTTTCATATCGCACCCTCCGCGTAGTAGAGACTCTTATCCGGCTATGCCGGAATAAATTTCTTCGGCGTTTATATTTTCCAATTGAATACTCTCTTATTCATGTACAGAGACATCGAAAACATTAAATCAGCGCCCTTAATGGAACTCGCTATATGATATCGCAATAAGCGTGCCTGTTATTAAAACACTTAATAAAGGCAGGTTTTCAGGCAGGATTTTAAGAAAGTGTCAGAAAAAACTAACAGTTATTGTCAGATTTAGTATACAGGAACGTTAATTTGAAATGAAAAAATGCAGTAGTTATATATGGAGATTTTACACAGGGTCGAATGTTTTATTTGAGGAAAGTAACTCTATACATTATCAACAGGGATAACCTTTTCCCATTCAAACGCTGCCACATTCTTCTTCTTACTATCAAAACTAATCCCCACCAGGAAAATATCTCTACCGGCAGAAAGATACTTCTCATAATATTTCTTCAAATGGATTTGAGAAAGGGCAGCCTCTTTCTTATCAACTTTAAACTCCATAATTACAAATGCATCGGGGATTTTCAGGGTCATATCTATCCTGTCGCGATTAGTCGCATCTTCGGTGATTATATCAAATCCAAGGCTTGCAAGGCAGGTGAATACTACCGAAGAGTAGTACCCTTCGAAGTTTGAAATGGTGTTGTTTACATAGTTTGTGTAGGGGATGGAGGCAAAGAGGGTGGTGAGTGATTTTTTGAAGGTTTCAAAGTCTTTATTTACAAATGCAGTCTTTAAATTAGTCTGTATACGTATTTTTTCGTGCCCTAAATTTGTCAGATAATCCATAAAGAGCGTATTTAATGAAAGCTGTATCTCAAGATTGGGGATTTTCATTTTATAGGTAATTCCGCTGGTTATATCATCAACTATCTTCTTGTCAAATGTGAGGTAGCCGGTCTGCCAGAGGAGAGCGGCTGCGTCGATCTTTTCAACGTCAAATGTGTTCAGGGTCTCCTCGCCCACGATGATATTTTCAAGATCGGGAATATAGTAATTCTGCTCTTTAAGTTTCTCAATCAGAAAGTTAGGATTTCCCGTTTCCCACCAGTAATTTTTAAACTCACAACCTTTTGAAATAAACAGCAAAATATCAAAAGGATTATATATTGATTCTCCGAAATAGTTGTACCCATTATACCACTTTTTAACTTTTTCCAAATCCACACCTTCAAGATATTCTGAAAATGTTTTTTGTAAATCATTATGGGTATAGCCGGTTATAGTTGCGTAATTTGAATCTATTGTAATATCCTCCAGATTATTCAACTCACTGAAAAGATTCATTTTGGAGAATTTACTTACCCCGGTGACAAATACAAATTTCAGGAATTCGTCACTGGCTTTTATCGCGGAATAAAAACTTCTCAGGATTTTCCTGGCACTGATGGCCATCTCTTTGTCTGCCACATTGTCAAGTATTGGCTTGTCGTACTCGTCAACGAGAACGACTACTTTTCGGTTGTACTTTTCATACACTTTCTCAATAAGCTCTCTAAAACCGATGAAATAGTCTTCACCATTATTATCACACTCGACGCCCTGCGTTTTCATGTTTGACGTCAATTGAAAAACAACACTTTTGAGAATGTTCTCCTTTGTACTGAAATTACCCGTGTTAAAATTAATCTTAATAACAGGATACGTCGTCCCCCAATCCCATTTCTCATAGATATACAACCCCTCAAAAAGTTCCCGGCTTCCTTTGAAAATCTCGGATAGCGTATCAAGAAAGAGGCTCTTGCCGAAGCGGCGCGGGCGGGAAAGGAAGTAGTATCTGCCTCCTTCAATGAGGTTATAGGCATGCTCTGATTTGTCTATATAGCAGTAATTTTCACCACGAATGTCTTTAAAGGTCTGTATACCTATGGGCAATTTCTTTTTCATTCCGGTCTCCGGACTTAAAATTATCGGCAAATTGAGAGCGCTATATTTATTCGGGCGTTACCCTTTTTACTATAAATTCGCAGATGTTTTGGCTGATTTTAAATCGTTGTCAGCTTTTGCCAACCACTTTTCCACATAATCATTCACAGTACTACCCCTTCAAGTAACGCATTGTGTACCACATTTCCAGGTTTATCTTGGATTTTATATATAAACAAACCATCTGTTTTTACCTTTTGCCTTGTAGATGTTGAGTTGATGAGGTGTGGAGGTGTATTATGGATGAGTGATTTACCTGACTACTTCTTTTCAATAAGCTCCTTTATTGTAGTAAGGAATAATTCGGTTTTTTTTAAATAGGGCAGGATATCGGATTCATTAAAGATGGCAAAGTCTTCATAATCACCTTCTTGTCTTTTTTCAAAGAGGTCATTGTATATTTCAGCCATTGCTTTTGAAACCTTGCCGGGCTGGATGAAATGTTGATTGAAAATAGATCTTATACCTGAATGTTTGCGTGATGCAAATTTATTCTGAAAGAGCAATGCCGATACGGCGTAAAAGCAGGCATAATAAAGTCTGTTAGCACATGCGTTCCAATATTTCTTTATGGCTATCTACTTAGATGATGTAAACGCTATATTTTGTAGTTTATTATACTCATCATTAGCCATATATAGTACCTACATCAGTCAAGTGAATACCCATATATTTCTTTTCCGCTAATATTTTTGCTTCCTCAAATGTCATTAATGCGCGTGAAAAACGGTACCCGATAAATTTTTCTTCATTCTCGATCATAAGCGGATACCCTCGCTCTCTATTGCCGAATGCAACGGTATCACCCGGTACTTCGGGCTATTCCAGTCCCGTCGGCTACGAATAATTGAGCTGATAACCTCCCCCGTGTCCCATTCAATCTCATATAATGCGTGACGTATACGGTCGGTACGGGCGGCGTCAACTGCCCCGTCAACAAGCACAAAAAAATCCCAATCCGAATATTCACTAAAATCGTTCCTGGCACGTGAGCCATAAAGAATCACCTCTGCGGAAGGCTCGAGTTTTAAGACTACCGCTTTAACCTTTTTCAGGATTTCTTTCCGCATGTTATTGCACTCCTTCCATTTCTGAAAGAAAATAATAAAATAGTTTTCGGCAGTAAACTTTTAGCAGCATAAAAAACCGACGTCGGCAGGGGGATGCCCGAAGGGCAGAGGGATAAACACCTCGCCCCCGCTCTATTCGACACGCTGCACAGGCCAAATAAAATAAATCAGAGTACGGTTATTTTATTTTGTACTCTCTTAAACACCAAACTCCTTGATCCAAAGTTGATTAAAAGACCCACTTCCATGTTATATGCCTCCAGATAATTAATCGCCTGTGCAAGGTGTGCATCTTCCAATGTAATGAGTGCTTTAAGCTCAACCATAATTTTACTTTCTACAAAGAAATCCACCCTTCTTTTACCCACACGGATACCCTCATAAAAAATAGTCATCTCTTTCTCACGTTCGAAATAAAGACCCTGCTTCTCCATCTCTATTGCCATACAGCGCTGATAAATTACCTCCTGGAACCCATTCCCCATAGTTGCATGCACTTTCATTGCGCAGCCTATAATTCTTTCCGTTAACTCTGAATATTTATACTTCTCGTTTATCATTCAGACCTCTTTTTAAAACCATTGTCTTGAAGGTGATTCTTCTGACTATTTGATTACCTTGATTTCTCAAAAAAACACCTCTCCTAAATTCGAATACTCTTGCTTGTCATTCTATTTTCTTTAATCATAGTCATCATTTAATCATGTAAATCATAGTAAAAACATTTTTTTTCTTTTCTTTTAATCATCTTAATCATTTAATCATGTAAATCATAGTTCAGACAGTTTTTTAATCATTCAATCACACAAATCAAAGTACGGACAATTTTTCGCGGCCAGCTTCGCGGGAAATAAAAGATAAAAGAAAATAGTCGAATTGTCGAATAGTCAATTTAATCCCTGACCAACCGAACAGAAATACCTATTTGTTTAGGGGTAGCCATAATCCAAATGGATTCTTTATTGTAGCTGAGGAGACAGTAGTAAACCCCACTATCCTCCGTAGCACTCCACCAGTAACCATAGTAACCATGGTTGTAGAAATAACCATTGTAGCTACGACAACCGCCCGGCAAAGCCGAGAAACCACTACTGTTATTTGATTGCATATCGTTTCCTACATAACCTGCAGTGTCTGATGATTCCCAGTCCGTTTTTGCTGCCATTGATTTAGCCATCTTATTGCCGGTTGTTGTCCCATCCCAATTATAGCCGTTGGCTGTCAGGTAGGTATGTAAGATATACCAATCCGCATTATCCGGCACATGCCATCCTGCCGGCGCCAGTTTGTTGGTGTTTACCGTGTGCCAATTGTATAATGCGCCATAAGTATCCGCGTTGGATGCAGAATCGTTATCATACCAACAATAGCCGGGTGTTGTAAGGTTAACCCACGTTGCGGAATCAGGCACTGCGGGAATACTTGTGCCATCGTTCAATCGTGATGATCGAAAATTCCCGACAATCCAGGTCTGTGTGCCTATTGTAATTGTATTATATACATTTCCATCAATGTCGGTCATCGTGACGGAAGAAACATGTAATATCGCTTCACCACTCGTGGCATTCCCTCCCCCGTTACTGACAATACACCTGAATGTAGAACCGCTATCCCCCATAATAGTGGCAGGTGTGGTATAACTCGAATCTGTCGCTCCGCCTATATTAACACTATTCTTCTGCCACTGATAAGTAAAAGGCTTCGTGCCTGAAGCAATAACACCAAAAGTGGCTGTTTGTCCAACATTAACTGATTGGGGTTGTGGATCGCCGGTTATTGCCGGTGGAATTGCATTTACCGTCAATACCGCTTCGGCGCTCGTTGCTGAGTCTCCGCTGTTGGTTACAACACACCGGTATTTTGTCCCGTTATCGCCCATAGTAGTCGCAGGCGTCGTATAACTCGAATCCGTCGCACCGGAAATATTGACTAATTCTTTCTGCCACTGGTAAGTGAACGGTTTCGTACCGCTCGCGATGACTCCAAACGTAGCGGTCTGGCCTTCGTTTACCGCAGTCGACTGCGGATCACCGGTAATTGTCGGTTTAATAATCACAGTAGTCACTGTTAACAAAGCTGCCGCACTGGAATCCGCACCCGCACCGTTGCTTACAATGCAGCGATAGGTTGAACCGCTGTCGCCAATGACCGTTGCAGGCGTCGTATAGCCGGAATCGGTCGCTGCGGATATATCAACACTATCCTTCTGCCACTGGTAGGTAAACGGTTTCGTACCGCTCGCTACTACTCCAAATGTTGCAGTTTGGCCGACATTGACTATCTGTGGCTGGGGTTCACCTGTGATTATCGGGGCAATGACACCTGATTGTACAGTCAACAACGCGGCAGCGCTGACATCAGATCCCGCGCTATTACCGACAGTGCAGCGATACAATCTGCCATTGTCGGCAAGTGATGCTGCCGGCGTAATATATGAAGAATCTGCCGCTCCGTTAATAGACAAATAACTTGTATCACCTAATGAATCTACTGTCCCTCTTTCCCATTGGTAAGTAAAAGGTTTTGTTCCTGTGACAACAACTCCAAATGCAGCGGTCTGACCGACAGTAACAGTCTGCGGCTGTGGATCACCGGTAATTGCCGGAGCAATAGCCTGCACCGTCAACAGCGCCGGTTTACTTCTGACATATCCGACACTATTACTGACGACACAGCGATAGAGCGTACCATTTCATCCTGTTGGAGCGTCGTGAAATATTGGTTACCACAAAGGAGCCGTTTTCATCCGTCAAAGTACTATAGGGCGTTCCGGCAACGGCAACACCGGCTCCCGGCAGGGGTGTTGCATTGTATACGACCTTTCCCTTGAGAATATAATATGCAAGCGAAAGTCTGACCGTATCTTCAAGCGTATCATCCACACCTGTCGATATTGTTATACTGTAGGTCGAATCATCTTCAAAATCCCGGTGGGTAAAACGAAGGGTGTAGGTTCCTGCCAGTACCTGTCCAACGGTAAACTTACCGGTTGCATCACTGACCCCGGCCTGGGCAGAGTCGGCATTCACACTGACCAGCACATCCTTGAGCGGCGTTTTATTCATAATGCCGTAGATATAGCCGGTAATTGAGCCGTGCGGTTTTAGATCGTCGGAGATGTCGGGGCCTGCGGGTTCTTCGGTGCAGGTGATGGAAAGAAAAATAATTACTAAAAGTGATAAGATTTGATGGATGGCCTGCTTCATTTTATTTCCCCTCTGTGAGATTTATATGATTAGTAAAATTTACTTCTTTTTTCACCTTTCTCCTTCCAAAAATTTCTTGTCGACTTCAGTCAAACGATATTTTTGCTTACTGCTTCGAGGCTTATCAGGAAAAGTCATTTCGATACTATCAACCTTTAACAATGGGTTTAATGCCTGGTTCCTGAACTTAGTGCGATCTGTACGCTTCATAATTTTCATTAAATCGCCAATTGCCTTTTCTTTCAGGTAGTTACGTAAAATTTCAACTTGGTGCCGACTTGGCGCCTGTTACACTCTCCGCTATTTACAATAAGAAAAATTCTTTTAATCATGACTGAATCCGGGTTAAGTAGCTTAAGCATGGGAAGCTCCCGTGGTTTTGGAATAATATTTTTGTTTAGGACTTTTAGGTTTATCGGGAATAGTCAGGTGTAATATGCCCCTAAAAAGCAATGGTTGCAAAATCTCTGCCCGAAAATGTTCTCTGTGTGTTAAGCCAAGATGTGCCATTATTTCGGAAGTTGTTTTAGCAATTCTGCAAAAGTCGATAATTTGCTTCGTTCTTTCACCTTGCCCGGCAGCTTGCCCGGTAGCTTGCTCGGTAGCTTGCCCGGTAGCTTGCTCGGTAGCTTGCTCGGTAGCTTGCCCGGCAGCTTGCTCGGTAGCTTGCTCGGTAGCTTGCTCGGCAGCTTGCTCGGTAGCTTGGTCGG
>JAUVGS010000388.1 GCA_030593665.1 Chitinivibrionales bacterium
GAACTATGCAGGATATAATCTAAATCAATGAGGAATATCTCTCTATCCTTAAAATCATTAAGAGCCTTTTTATATAAATCATAATCGGTAATACCGAAACAGGCTGACTCAAGACGGTCAGGAATTGTTTCCATCGGTTCACAGAACTGTTTCTCTTCAACCTCCGTGCCGAGCATCGGTACCAGGGACTCATACTGAAGCCTGATAAAATCTTCCCACAGGTAATCACTCGCCCCAAGAAGCCGGGCAAGCCCTTCAAGTATCTTAGGCTCCGAGAGATGCCGGACAAATCGATCTTTTTCAGGAAATGCAACGATATCCTTTACAATCTGCTCAAAACGGATCAATGCCGAATACGGATCAGGTGAATTACTCAGGAAATAGGTAAACTGCTTGGTAAGCAGAACGGACAATTTTATACGGTCAATAGTATCGACGGTATCAATTTTGTTTCCTGCACGGTCCGTAATATCAATCGTATCCTGGATTTTATTATTCACCGTACGGATAGCAACATGCTCAATCGATAGGTTCTGCAGTGAAAGTGCATTACTCAAGCTGTAAAGAAAAAACGGCGTATCCTGTGAAAGGACGCGAAAACGGGTAAATGTTTCGTGTGTAAGATCAGTTTCAATTTCCATGGGAAAAAGAAACGGCTCGCCCTGTTTATCAGTTAGCATAAGACGTCGAACCACCATATAGTTCACCTGCTGCCGGGCCTTGGCAAGGTCCTCTTCAGCGCCCTTTTCGACACGGGTAAAAATTTTAATAAAACGTTCGGTAAGTAACCGCTTCCATTGCTGGAAATCAAGACTTTCAGGAATTGTACCTACGAAATAATCTACTATTTTACGCCGTTTTACCGGATCATCGGATACCGATCTGAAGGTTGCTCTTTTCTGTACAAACGCCCTTGTTGTCTTCTGCATGGATTTTGACCAGGTGAATACTTCACCGGAAAGAATATTAAATCCGGTGGAGGCAAGCACGCCGGTAATAAGAGAAAAAACAAATGGCTTATCAAATGAAAAAACCGTACAGGAGATGGTATTATTCTCGCTGATAGAGCATAACAGTTCAACAGGACTATCCTCTAAAAGCTTTGATAATGCACGGATATGCCCGCATATTTTATCAGTAGAAAACCGGTTAAAATAATCATCCCCGGCACGAGTCAGGTGTTCCTTTATCAGTTGGGAATCCACCTCAGGGCATGACGATACAAGCTGATTGTATAGGGTCTCTCTCGTTTCCATAGTGTAATAGAAAATATATGTCTACAGGGTATTTTAAAAGACAGTGATCCGGCAAATAATAAAAATATCAAATTACGACACCTCCTCTTCAGGGAATTTTAGGGGCGAAAAAAATTATACTTACGAGGTAATTTATAGTAAGCATTCGTAACTACTCAGGTATTCTTCGCATAAAGCGTCATTGCGAGCGCAGCGAAGCAATCTCCTGCATTCGAAAAGATGAGATTGCTTCGCTGCGCTCGCAATGACGCTAAGAATGTTACACCATCTGAGTAGTTACAAGCATTCACAGAACGCTGAAATTTATTTGTCAGGCTTTAAAGCAAGCGTACCAATAGCTACTTCGTGGTGGAAACTTGAAATTTGGTATTCATGGTTTTCCCCAATTTCCAATTTCTAGTTACCAATTTCAAGCCGTGAACGGCTACAATTTATATTACATCTGTAATTCTCACTCACACAGAAGGACATTCACGATGGCAAAAAAAGGACTCGATCCAAAAGCATATACTCCTCTTAACAAAGATGAATCATATCCACCCTATATACCTGCTTCCCGGATACTGCCGGAATTCACTATTAAATCCGTTGTATTTGGAATACTCTTTGGTATTGTATTCGGCGCTGCAAATGCCTACCTGGGGCTTGTTGCCGGATTGACAATTTCCACCTCAATTCCTGTAGCGATCATGACTGTCGCTGCCTTTCGGCTCATTCAGAACCTCGGAATAAAGAGCAGTATCCTCGAGGCTAACACGGCACAGACCATCGGTTCTGCATCAAGCAGCCTGGCAAGCGGCATTATCTTTACTCTGCCGGCCCTGTTCCTGTGGCAACTCGACCCAACGCTGTTACAAATGACACTCCTTGCGATCTGCGGCGGCATGATCGGTGTGCTGTTCATGATCCCGCTGAGAAAATTCCTTATACAGAATGAACACGGTAAATTACCCTACCCGGAAGGCACCGCATGTGCGGAAGTACTCGTTGCAAGTGATGTTGGCGGCAGCCACGCCCAAAATGTCTTCCTGGGAATAGGAATAGGGGCACTCTACAAATTGCTACTCAATGGGCTTCATCTGTTTCCATCAAAAGTAAAATTCTCCATACCGTTTTTAAAAAAGGCTGAACTTGGCTGCTATACTTCATCCGCATTGTTCGGGGTCGGCTATATTCTTGGAATACGTATTGCGCTTGTCATGGTCGGCGGCGGTCTTCTCTCATGGCTCATTCTTATTCCCGCGCTTGCTTACTGGGGAGCAGGCCAGACACTTCCTCTCTATCCGGAAACCAAACTGCTCATTGCCGATATGGCCCCTTCCCTTATCTGGACACGCTATATCCGCTATATTGGCGCCGGCGCCGTAGCAACGGGTGGAATCATCACCCTTATTAAAAGTATCCCGACAATTATCCAAAGCTTTAAAATCGGCGCACGAAAAATCCAGGAGCGGGTTTCAGAAAAAGACGCAGTAGAACTGCGGACTGACCGGGACCTGCCATTACGTTTTGTTGGAATTGCGTTATTCATTCTCTTTTTACTCTTAACCTTTGTCCCGGCAATATTCCATGTATTACCCGGTATTCCTCAGCGGGCTATTGCAGCCTTTCTGGTTATCCTCTGCGCTTTTTTCTTTGTCACCGTCTCATCACGAATTGTCGGCCTGGTCGGCGTTACCTCCAATCCGACAAGCGGTATGACTATCGCCACCCTGCTGTTAACATCTACGATATTTTTTCTGCTTGGATGGACCGGTGACCATGGTAAAGCTGCTGCAATTACTGTGGGC
>JAUVGS010000010.1 GCA_030593665.1 Chitinivibrionales bacterium
GGTCGGTAGCTTGGTCGGTAACCTGCTCGGTAACCTGCTCGGTAACCTGCTCGGTAACCTGCTCGGTAACCTGCTCGGCCAACGGTATTATAACCTTAAAGATATCTCCCTCAATCAATTCCGGTTTTGCATGCGAATAAATATGAACGAATTTCATCAGGTTCCTCACTCCTGAACCGAGTTCATCGGCCAGACCGATCTCTTTAAACACCCGTGCGATCACCGGATTCTTCGGGTAGGGGGTAAAGTTATCGGGATTGATCACACCGCTGCCATGAGGCTTATTGCTATTTTCGGCATAAATCCTGTTTTTCTCGATTATCACTTTTGCCGGGAATGCGTTCATATATTCCCGGTGGATAAGAATATTTGAGGCGATTTCCCGGAAAATTTTATCCCGTACGCAGATACGCTCGTCTGCTTCAAGATAGAAGGGGTCTGGTAAATGTTTTTGCGCGAATGCCGTGATTCGATCGTAACTGTCAATAAGATTAGTTCTGACATCATCGCGGTCGTCGTAGCGGTCGATATTTTCTCTTCGCAGGATCAAATCTGTTTTATGATGGGGTATAACAGACAGAATCGTTTCATCCTTGCCAAATAACAGTATCCCGGCCAGGGTAAACCCCTCCTTGTTGGTCTGGTAATCTTTTGTGTGCAGCTTCGCACTTTTAAGCACCTCGATGTCGGGCATGTCTTTCCACGGATGATTATTTCTCTGAAACACGGCACGTTGCCGTGCCCGCCCAATAAGGTCGCTCCGCAGATCGGCAAGTTCACAATAGGGGTAGACCCGGTTTTCCGTATAAAAAGTTTGTTTGTTCATATAAAGACTGGTGACTAACTGATGGTTATTGGTTATATCCAGATCACCATCCTGATTTCTGTCGAAAATTTTACCGTTGCATTTATGAACCTGCGAGCTCTCGGGAATGTAGATGTATAAAATGTGTTTCCCATCTATTTCAATCTGCTCTATAGATATATAAACGGAAGGTATAATTTTTTCCGGATTATTGATTGCGGTGACGAAGTCGATTTTTATCTGGTCGATGTAGTCCGGATTTATCCCGGTAATGGCACCCGTATCATTGACCCCAAGAAGAAGCTCCCCGCCATGCCGGTTTAAAAATGCACACACGGTCTCATAGACATCCTTGTTTATGGCTGTTTTACACTCCTTAAACTCAATGCGGAGGCCTTCTCCTTCATGTATTATGGATTGTATTTTTGTTTTCACCTTTCTCCTTCCAAAAACTTCTTGCCGGTTTCTGTCAACCGGTATTTCTGAAGCCTGCTTTGGGGCTTTTCGGGTATGGTGCGCTCAATAAAGCCTTCGATGAGCATTTCCCGAAGGATTTTGTGAAGTTGCCCTGACGGCATTTGTTGACCCAGTTGTTTTGCGATTAAGGACCTGTTGTATTCGCCTTTAATCAAAATTTCCATAACCCTCGCCATGAGCGACTCCGGCTGTGAGTCTAGCTGTGACTCTAACTGCGACTCTAGCTGAGGTTCCGCCTGTTCAGCGATTTTATTTTCTATAGGCGAAAATGTTATTACGACGGATGTTGTTCTTTCACTCCAAGTTGGTGATATGTTACCATTGGCTTTGCACCAGTCGATAATATTCAACGTACCGCTTCCCCAGCGCTCGATAATACCAGCGCGGTAGAAAACGCTTGCGATAATGGGATTCCATGGTTTCGATTCATGTGGTTCCGTCAAATGTTGCGGTGTAATACCAAAATGTAACTCGCCGGGATTTATTATCTCCAGAGAGTTATCATACATTGCAACGGCAACCGCACCTCCTGGTACTGTGTAGTCTCGATGACAAAAAGCATTTGCCAATGCTTCTCGTGTAGCACGTGGAGGATATGCCGGTTGATCTTTTCGTATTAGTTTTCCTGGTATCACTTTTCCGGCGATCGGAACATGGTCCATAAGAAACGATTCCGCCTTCCGCATAAGCGAAAAGGCATTGTCCCAGTATTGCCGGTTATCGATGAAATCCCCAGTTCGCGTATTACCACGAAAACGGGCAAGACGAAGGCTGCACTGTGGATAATGCGCTTCAAGTTGAAGATTCTTGCCATAGAGGACGATTGCAGCATTAATAAGATGGTCGTTGATAATTAAACCGAGCCCGAGTAGAAGAGTCTGTATATCGTTTTTTTTCGGAGGTTCCATACGACCTGCTGAAACAGCATTCTCGATCGTTGCCATTATCTCAGTATCGTCAAGGTCATTAATAGTCACCCAATCCGCAGCAGGTTCGTTTTCCCAGCGACGAGCAGCGTGTAGAATATCAATTAAGCGACGATGATACTCATCCACCGGCATTGGAACTGTTGTAGCCCCGTGCCGAATGTATGCACGGCCCTTAAATGTATATACCGAACGACCTCTTGAAGCACGTACCGCAATAACCCATTTACCGTTATCAAGCAAAACTTTCTCGATTTCCGGAAATACCGGTGGATCAATCAGACGCAACTCTGCCGCAACATCTTCCATTGTTGCGGAACCGATCTCCTGACCGACCACATTCCCATTATTGTCAACGCCAAAGACGATATACCCCCCTTTACTATTAAGCAATGCACAAGCGGTTTTCGTCGCCACAGTCCGCTGCCCCGTCGAACGCTTAAATTCAACGGTATCGGACTCTCCTGAAGAAATGATTGCTTTTAATTGTTTCAGGTTCACACTAATCGCCCTGTTTCTATGCCTTCTTTTAATACTGCATCAGCGGAATCGGCATTCACACTAACCAGCACGTCCTTGATCGGTATTTCACCCATAATGCCGTAGATATAACCGGTAATTGAGCCGTGCGGTTTTAAATCTTCTGAAACATCAGGACCGGCCGGTTCTTCGGTGCAGGTGAGAAAAAGAAAAAGAATAATCGAAAATAATGCAATAAGGCTGTTTCTCTTAGCAGAATAACTCATGTATCCCCCCTGATATAATCTTTGACCTTTAATTGTTAAAATGCAAATACACATTTTATTCTTATTTCATTTTATTTCAAAAATCTGATGCTTTTTTCCACTTACAGAGCGCTTCAAATAGTAACCTTATCACAACTACTTCTTTTTGGTTTCTATGGGTCTTTGTAAATGAAGCCGAAGTCTTCGTAACGCAAACCAACAAGCTTTACTTCGTCTATATACAGCTCTGCTTCTGTACCGTCATGTTGTGCAATATCTAAGTTTACGACACGATCTTTACCGTCATCCCACGTCCAACCATTTTGCGCAGGTGGGTCCCATGGTACTGGTTCAAGTGAACTTACCGGGATTTGAATTGTCTGCCATGTATCATTTAACGTTATATCACACCCATACCATCCACAAACATACGTAGAACCTATATCGTATGTCGTAATTTGAACTCGTATATTTCCAGTACCCTTTATTCGTAGAACAACGGCCTTTAGATTAGAAAAATTCCATAAGAAAAAATCATCCACATGTTGCCATTCCGGCGATTTTGTGGTGTCGTACATAATACAAGCAATTCCTGCCCATGAAGGGAGCGGGACTGGTTTAAGCTTTACTTGAAGATAATTATCACTCACCATAGCGTCAAAATTATCACTGATTATAGAGTCAAAGCTGTCTGTAGTAAACACAATTGGAGTTCCATCCCTGCTTTCAACGGAAGAGCCATTTTTGTCATAATAAGCCAGCCAAACCCCGCTTCTTCTATTTATATTTCCTTGAGTATATTCTCTTGCAGCAGCTATGTTATTCTGGCTTGGCCGATCTCCAAACCTGTTAGAGAAATCATCTACAATCACTCCATCATACACATATACAGTCCAACTTAACGTATCATACCCATTCCTTCGATCAGTAACTTGTACTGTAACAGGATGCTGTCCTTCATTGCCTGTTTGTGGGGTCCATGATATTTGTCCCGTTAATGAATCAATTATCATCCCAACAACACTGCTTAAAAAGGAATATCGTAAAGTATGGCCATCAGGATCTAGTGCATCTAAATCCGTTGAGTAGTTTAAATCTATATACCCATTTCGAGCCAGAGAAGTGTCAGAAATAAAATAGGGTGCACTATTCCTTTTTACGCTTAATATCGCCCCATCACTGGTATCCTTATCAACATAGTTACTGACAATACATTTATATATTGAACCACTATCTGTCAAATCCGGGTAGAAGGCAAATGAGCTATCCGTCGCCGATGTAATAGTATTCCCATTTTCCAGCCATTGAAAGGAAAACGGTCGTGAACCATTTGCCGAAACGTTAAACATAACAGAATCACCAATTACAATAGATTGGGAGATTGGATGTCCCGTAACCCGGGGAGGTTCGAGCACTACCAATACTACTTCATTGCTTGTATCCGATCCGAAATCATTTTCTACAATACAGAAGTATCGACTATCATTATCATTTAATGTGGTAGAAGGAATAGTATAATAATTTTCTATTGCACCACTAATCAGTGTCCCATTTTTAAACCATGTATATCTTAACGTTGGAGTCCCGATAGCTTGAATAATAAAACTCCCTGTATCACCCACTGCAACAGTATCTGATTGAGGCTCGGTAATAATCCGGGCGCCGGCATTATTGCTTGTATCGTAAACTGAAATATTCCAATTTAAGGTATCATATCCACCATTATTATCAGTCACTTGAATAGAAACCTGATGAGCACCGGTATCGATAACCTGTGGCGTCCAGTTAATAATGCTGGTATCTCCATGAGAAGTAAGTGACATTCCTGACACACTATCAAGGAAAGAAAATATGAGCGTGTCTCCATCAGGGTCATTTGCAACAACTGTATCTTGATACTCATCACTTACCGTTGCGATATTAGTCATTGAGGCAGAATCGGTAGTAAACATTGGTGGCTTGTTTACCTGTGATTCTCCAACAGAAAACCGCCAGCTATCCCCAACACCTTTCTCCATTCCCCGCTTGGCAACAATTTTCCACGAATACGATACACCGCTGTCCACCGGCAGACAAGCCGTTGTATCCGTTATATTTGCCAGTTGAATAGTTTCCGCCGGGAAGTTAAGCGAATCAAGGTACACATCATACGTTACCTCCGTGTCCTTTACAGGATGCCAGCACAGGGTCACGGTATCGGTGGTATAAATGGTGTCGTTATTCACCGGCGTTATATTTTGCGGTATTCCCAATAACGGTTCTTTTACTATTACCGTAACCGTGTCCGAATCTACATTGTTATCAATATCAACAACCCGGAATACGGCATAACAGGTGTCTACATTCCGGTAGGTGTGCGCAACAGAAGTACTATCATATACCTTAGCCGAACCGTCCCCAAAGTCCCATGATACCGAGTCAATCCCGCCAAAGGGATCATACGCTTCTCCATAAAAATATGCTGCCTCATTTTTCCCTATCGTTACGGTATCGGTAAAGGGGCCGCTCATAGCAGCAGAACCTTTTGCAGTTGCCTCAGGTTTAACCGTTGCTATCGTGACTTTAAAAACCTGCCCCTGAGAATGCTGATCTGTAGCGCTTATTGCTTCTATACTAACCTGTATTACCTTGTTCTGAGAGAGTGATTTGAGGGTGTCGATCGCTATTGAAAGCGTTGGTTCAGTGGTTTCGTAATCCCTGAAGGAGAGCTGGCCCGATAACCGCCATTGAAATGTCTCTATTATGGTAGCAGAATCAACAGTCGGAAACACGGGTATTTGCGCGATTATATCCGCCTCATTAACGATAATATCGTTGACATACAAGGCCATGCCGTTGCCGTTCACCAGATCGACAACCGGCCGCAGATAGATATCAATTTTAGTAAAAGAGCCTTCACTGACTATAAATCCGATTGTCGAACCGTAGAATTTCTTGTTGCCGGGAACAAAGATATTGACATGCTCATTTGTGGGCACATTCGTCAACAGATAATTACCATTGCTGTCAGTCGTATCGACAAGCCCGCCTCCGACGGCCGCGACAATCGATATACTATCGATGGGTGTGCCGCTGGTATCATACACGGTGCCATACACGGTCGCACCGCCGCCTCTCAGCTTTATATCCGAAATAACCGTGGTATCGTCAGGAATGCATTGAATAGAGCTGTCCGAACAAAAACCGATACCCGTTTTTGCACAAATCAATTTTATTCCCGGTATTTTTGGTATTTTTGCCAGGAAAAACGAGCCGTCAATCCCGGTCAGGGTACTCAGAGGATAGCCGGCCAGAGCAACGCCGGCGCCCGGAACAGGGGCGCCGTTAAACACAACCCTTCCTGCAATCATATACGATGCAAGCGAAAGCCTGACCGTATCATCAAGCGTATCATCCACACCTGTGGTAATAGTAACAGAAAAGGACGAATCATTATCATATTCCCGATGGGTAAAGCGAAGGGTGTAAGTTCCTGCCAGTACCTGTCCAACGGTAAACTTACCGGTTCCATCACTGACCCCGGCCTGGGCGGAATCAGCATTCACGCTGACCAGCACGTCCTTGAGCGGCGTTTTATCCATAATGCCGTAGATATAGCCTGTAATTGAGCCGTGCGGTTTTAAATCGGGGTCGATATCCGGGCCTGCCGGTTCTTCAGTGCAGGTGATAAAAAGAAAAAGAAGTAAACAAATGGTCATTATTAAAGAAGTGATGTGTTTCATACGAGTCCCCCGGAATAACATTTATGTTTTTGTTAAAATGCATACACACATTTTATTCTTATTTTATCCTTAAAATTCGACGAGAAATACAATTGAAATTTCTTCTTTGACTGATTTCCGGCAATAGCAGCATCAATCAGATTAAGAATCCATACACTGCCGGTGATAATACCACCGATTACTGCGCGGTCAAATTTATCTATATACTCGTCATAATAGATATCGCATGTATCTTCCCACTCTGGCCATGTAATTTTTTCTTGTTCTATCATATCCCACAATTTCCCGCTCTTCCATAAACCGTAATAGTCATCGTATTCACGATGTGCACTATATGAAGACAGTATAAGCCCGATCTGTGTACCGAGCGCTCCCAGCCCCACAACAAGACTGATAGTACCGCGTACATTTCGATCCGAATAGTACTGCCCCCATCCCGGTACCAGGAGGCTCCTGAAAAGAGAGGAGGTCACCCGGTTCTTCTCTGAAAGCAGGTCCTTTGTAAAACTGTCCAATCGGGAGGGGATAACGGTTACTGTGGCGCTGGAAACTATCTCTGTTGTTTCTGTCTTTATCAGCTTTGCGACAATGCTGTAGTTGCCAAATGACTTGAAAATCGAACCGGTGAGGATATATTTCGCGGCCAGAACTTTGCCGATCTCAATAGAACTGTTTTCATTCGCATAATCCGACCGGGAAAGATTAATCTCCTCAACCACCTTTTTAAACTCGGTACGGTCAACGAGTAAAAAGGCGCCTTTCTTCTGAAGAATAACAACGATATACTCTGAAATGCTCAATCCATAGGCATCATTCCCGGTTTTGTCTTCGAAGGGAATAACCACAACTTTAGCCGATAGTATCGACGGTGGAAGGGAATCAACCAGCGATGTGCATAGCGATGTAAGATTCTTTGTGACCTGATCCGCGTGTGAAGAGGAAACAACCATAAAAATTGATAAGAGCAGTGCTAATACTCGCATATATACCTGTACCTCTTACTGTCCTGGAAGAAAAAAGGGTCGCCGGAAAATGGCCCCCACCGTTTAACCCTATATTTATAAGAACAATAATATAATAAACCCGACATTCCTATCGGTAAATTATCTCGATTATTATTGCCCTTGAGTTCGAACATCTTTTTCATGGAACATTCCCTCTTGTCACTGCAGGCATCCATCCCGGGGTAAAACCGGGATGGATGCGGCGTTTGTCCCTTAAAATTTACAGCTTAACTGAAGACCGAAGTCTTTATTAAAATTGAAATACGGCGACACACTGACACGGCTGCTGCCGACGTGGGAGATGCGGACGAGTGGCCCGATTGCGGCGATTCCCCGGAAAACCTCTGCAGTTCCCCCGAGACCCATCGCCACAAATTTTGTCGGAAGGACCGGGATAAAATTAATGACCATCCCGGTACCGAGAAACGCCCAGTTCAATCCGTATGCTTTGCCGCTGCTCATCCCGGAATTCTTACCTGCACCGTGTGAATTATGCTGATCCATGGCTCCTTTGACGATACCTTCACCAATGCAGGATGGAATCGGGCCGAAAAGGTCCAACGCCATTCCTGTAAAAAGGATGGCGAAACTGCCGCTATAATTTCTATCCATGTCATAATCCCGCACTCCGGACACCAGCGTGGCGATTCCCACAACCTCAAGCACCTTGCCCACACTCCACATGATCGTTCCAACGGCCGACAATGCCGTACCCACATGTATCGCGGAAGTTAACTCAGGCTTTGCCTGCTGAGACTCATCAACCGGAGCCGCTGTGAAATGGTTATTGGTATTCAGTACCGGCATTGCCTGTCCGGTATCTTCAACTGAAGAAACCCTGTCCGGTTGTAAATCCTGGGATACAACAGAAAAGGAAAGAGCGATAAGAATAAAGAATATTTTTTTATGAAACATTGGTAACCCTCCTGGGTTAAGCAATTAAAAATTGTATTGATATTTTTTTTAATTTTGTAAATGATATTGACAAAAAACTTTATTCCTCCTCCTTTCAATAAACGGTTAACGCTACCGTAAAAAATTTTATACAACGACTTAACGCAAAAGCAATGCCAGGTTCTTTTTCGCTAAAAATACGGGGTAACTGAGGCTGGAATAGACTATCTAACGAACCTTGTATTAAAAACCAGACACTGTGTGTCAGATTTTTCTGACAGTGTCATTTTAAATTGTAAGTGTAATTTGTTACGACCTGCACATCTGTAATAACCTTATATGTTTGTTGGTGATCTATTCGGAAAAGTCTTTCAGCGGGAAACGTATAAATCCCGCTGTGCAGGAAGGGTGTACAATTTTGCAGGGAAGATAATTTTTTCTACGGTTCTAATAATTTACTTACTGCTCCACGGAGCTTTTCAGCCATATTGAAGGCTTTTATTGCATCTTCTCTGGAATAAGGCTCCCAGTCACCAGGATAACGACTTGCTACAGCATAGTCGGATAATGTTTCCTGCTCAACAATATCAAGGGGCACGACAGCTTTATCAGGTAAGTAGTGTACCAGTTCACCAATATCATGGATCTTCGGCACATCTTTGGAATAAAAAACCAGCAGAGCTTTGATACATTTCTCCACGCAATTACAATAAAAAGAGGCTTTTATCAATTGTTATTTCTATTGTGGTAGAAAACAGTCTAAATTGAGCTGAATCAGCGTTTTTTTTATTGTAGAATTTCGGGTTATCCCTACTGAAGGTGATGAAATTAAAAAACCTTATTTTTGCTTTTAACACCCTGGTAACCAGGAAAACACACTAAACCAAAACCTTATTTTATATTAAGCTTAACATAAAATAAGGTAGGAATTGTGGGAGTGTCAATTGGTTACAAAGGTGTCAAAAAGCAAAAATAAGGTTTAAGAAATACGTGATGGAATTAACAGGAGAATGAATGTATTGAAAATAATTGTTAACCGGCGTACGGAGTCAGAAAAGTCAAGAAATAATGCAGTCGTACTTTCTGCTCATACGCAAGGCGTTAACAATTTCTCCCAGTCGAAGCAATTTCAAAAGTCACTTTACACCCCATACTGTCGTAAAAATCTGACACCATGTGTAAGGTTTTCCTTACACTTAGAAAATGTATAACCCTTCAAATACTCATATTTCTGCTATTCCATGAACCGAGAGCCTTTAAACGGCTCATATTTTTTTTGGCATTATATTTGCATCCTTAAGATTTATAAATCATAATGAAAGAGGTATCAATGCCCGACAAATAACTTTTTCTAAATTATTATTGAATTCTTTATTTAGAAAGAATTAATTTAGTATACTTCTTTACATTATTCACAACATTATTCACACCAGCCAAAGAAGTGGGGGGCTGAAAATGAAACCAACATATTTTACCGTATTTCTGATTTGCTGGACTTCAATTGTTCTGGGTCAACCCGTGGAAATTGCTTATGATACCGTAGTTAATGCGGAGATAAGCGAAATTACTGAGGTTGATAAGTATATGTTCACCGGGAGTGTGGGGGATGAAATAACCATAAGAGTTCAGACTTCCGATATCGGTTCTAAGAACAAACGGGTTCAGATTCTTACATCTTCTGACAGCGTTATTGCCTCAAAAGATGAAAATTATAATGACATGATTTCATTTATTGATTTTGTGTTACCCTATACTGGCTCATTTATTATTACATTAGCACCCCGTGACGGCAACACAACATTCACTTACTGGTTGTCTCTTGTATGTAGACAGCAACAACTTTCTAAAAAGATACCAATTGCGTATGATACGGTTGTAAACGAAGCTATAGACAGAATTATTGACATGGATGTGTTTGGTTTCGATGGAGACAGCGGAGATATAATTACCATTCGTGTTCAGACTTCTGATATCGGTTCTAAAAACAAACGGGTTCAGATCCTTACATCTTCTGACAGCGTTATTGCCTCAAAAGATGAAAATTATAATGACATGATTTCATTTATTGATTTTGTGTTACCCTATACTGGTTCATTTATTATTACAGTAGCACCCCGTGACGGCAACACAACATTCACTTACTGGTTGTCTCTTGTATGTAGACAGCAACAACTCTTTAAAAAGATAACAATTGATTGTGATACGGTCGTAAATGATTCAATAAACAGAATTATCGACATGGATGTGTTTGGCTTCAATGGAGATAGTGGAAATATAATTACCATTCGTGTTCAGACTTCTGATATCGGGTCTAAAAACAAACGGGTTCAGATTCTTACATCTACTGATAGCGTTATTGCATCGAAAGACGAAAATTATAATGATATGATTTCGTTTATTGATTTTAAACTACCGGATAAAGATCAATATGTTGTGACGGTAGCACCTCGTGACGGTAACACAACATTTACTTACTGGTTGTCACTGCAAGCAATTTCTTGCCAGCATGATGCCTTGGTTTCGACGATTTTTTCCCCGGATAGTATTATTCCACCCAATACTGCAATAACTCCTACTGTCATCATTTACAATAATGGAAAAAATGTTGAGAATACTATTCCAGTGTATGTCAGGATAGGGACTTTGTATTACGACACAACAACGACTAAAACCTTACAACCCTATGAAAAAGACACCGTCCAATTCAAGCAGTGGACGCCGCCTCCTGCAGGAACATTTACTATTGTTTGCACTACTGCATTAGCACTTGATTCTTACATTAAAAACAATTCACTAAGCAAAACTTTCATAGTTAATAATGCAGCGCCTGAATTTACCTCCACTCCGGTAACGACTGGCAAGGAGGGATTGGTCTATACGTATCCTATTACCACTTCTGATGCAGATGCGGGAGCGAGTTTGACTATAGTCTCAAGCACTCTTCCTTCGTGGTTAACCCTTACAGACAACGGTGATGGAACAGCGTTGTTAACAGGAACGCCGTCAAGTGCCAATGTCGGTGCTAATGAGGTGGTTTTGGCAGTGACGGATGGCTTTATTACAACTCCGGTAAATCAGGATTTTTCCATTACCGTTTTAGCTAATGCTGTGCCGGCATTTACCTCAACTCCGATTACCGGGGCGAAAGTAAATAAAATGTATACATACAATATTGCTGCATTAGATGCTGATGCAAATGCAAGCTTAACCGTAGCATCAACATCCCTACCTTCATGGTTAACGTTAACTGATAATGGCAACAGTACTGCTATATTATCCGGTACTCCGGATAGTGCAGATGTTGGCGATCATACGATTATTTTGACAGTAACCGATGGTATTATTCTACAGCCTATTGAACACTCTTTTACCATCAAGGTTGATTTTGAAACTGCTGTTGCGCAAGGTGATAATACAAACAATAATAAGCCTGCCGCAGCAACTTTTAATGCAGCTCCTAATCCTGTTGATAAAAACAGTGAGATAATTACATTCAGTTTTAATGGTTCACATATCAATGAAGCTCAACTCACCGTTTACGATGCAGTTGGAAATGTGATATATGATACTGAGTTTTCTTTAGAAAACAATGGCATGGCACAATGGGATCTCAGGAACAGATCAGGGAATAAAGTCGCAAATGGTACCTATTTAGCAATGTTATGGCTTATATATGAGGACGGAACAATAGAAAATTTAAAAACAAGTATTGGTGTTAAAGGATATTAACAAACAGAGCACTGTTAACCGGGACAGGTTGGGTATCATTGGGTTGCATTTGACGGTAAAACAGACAAAGGACTTCCCATGGGAAACGGTGTGTATTTCTGCAGAATGGAAGCAGCAGGATTTGTAAAAACGAAAAAAATAACTCGTTCGAGATAATTTGAAATAGTATTTTTTAAAACAATAACAATCTCACTTTTTCAGGAGTATATATGAAAATTAAAATTCTTATAACAATCTGTTTCTGCTGGGCTGTTGTATTCGCAGACAATCGGGATGAAATCACTTTTAACCAACCCTTAATGGATTCAATTAATCCGAGCACGGAAATTGATATATTTCGTTTCAACGGTACTGCAGGAGATAAAATCAGCATTCGATTGCAGCCGGATGGCGGCGCCATGGGAACTGACAGCAGAATACAATTGCTATCCCCAAATGATAGTGTGATGGTTTTACAAGATGTTGGCTGGGCTGGTTTAAACGCCATTGAAGATGTTGCACTACCTGCAACGGGTACTTATACAATTAGAATTCAAGAATGCCAAGGGGACAATACATTTACTTATACACTCGGATTATACTCGCGACAGTATCTTCTGTCAAATGCAGACACCATTCATTTTAATGAAACAATACGTGATTCGATTGTTCCTTTTATCGATGTGAATGGACATCTGTTTACTGGTACTGCAGGAGATAAAATCAGCATTCGTTTGCAACTGGATGGCGGCGCTATGGGAACTGACAGCAGAATGCAATTACTATCTCCAAATGACAGTATAATTGTTTCACAGGATATTGGCTGGGCTGGCTTAAATACCATTGAAGATTTTACTCTTCCGACAAATGGTACTTACACAATTAGAATCAAGGAGTGCCAGGGGGACAACACATTTACTTACACACTCGGATTATACTCGCGGCAGTATCTTCTGTCAAATGCAGATACCATTCATTTCGATGAAACAATACGTGATTCGATTGTTCCTTTTATCGATGTGAATGGACATCTGTTTACAGGTACTGCAGGAGATAAAATCAGCATTCGTTTGCAACTGGATGGCGGCGCTATGGGAACTGACAGCAGAATGCAATTACTATCTCAAAATGACAGTATTATTTTTGCACAAGATGTCGG
>JAUVGS010000088.1 GCA_030593665.1 Chitinivibrionales bacterium
GCACTCGTTAAACTGTCCGGATTTATAGATTTTCTCCCCTTCGGCAGGACACCGGTCGGCTTCATAATGTATGCCATAGGGATATCTTCCAAGCGTAGCGCCTTGCACTTTCTTCGGTACTCTCCCGCTACAGGTGTACTGCCATTCTTCTGCGGTGCAAAGACGTTTACCTTCATCGTAACAGTGCATTTTCGCCCGTATCCAGGATACTTTCACCAACGGTGTTTTCCCCTTCTTATTCGGCCACTCATATTTGTCAATACAGAACGAACGTCCCTGTTCACGCGGCACAAAAGTCATACCTTTCGGGCATATCCCCTTGACAAGTACCTCCTGTGACATTCCGGCTACCCCGCCACCGGGATCAACGACCTTGAGTAGGGCATTATATTTTCCCGGCTTACGATAGATGTTTGTTACAATGGACTCTTTTCGTTCCAGATCAGTAGTGCCATCGCCATCGAAATCCCATGTAAAGGTTAGTGCCGAGAGGTGACTCTCCTGGTCAAGAGTACCCGATGCATTGAATGTCACCACCGCATCGATAGCAGCTCTATCCGGAGTAACGGTAAAGTGGGGTGATGGCGGCAGGTCGATGAGATAGATAAATGTTTCCGTTTTACCTCGATACCCGGAAGCGTCAACAACAAATGTTTTAATCGTATCGGAACGCATGAGCGTTATCGGCTCGGTGAAAATCGGTGATTCGATGGTCGGCACCTTACCATGCCGTTCGTAATAAATCTGTGACCGATCATCATAGGTATGCAGAGATAGGGAGATTATTCGATTATAAATCCGTTTTGTGCTTGATGGGATATTGGGTATCGCCCGTGGCTTGAAAATGTCAAGAACAGAAATAGAACCCTGATTCCCGGCAACATCTTCTGCGAAGAACGCAAGCTTTGCTTCATTGGTGCGGGAAATGCCGATACGATCACGTCTCGTGGTAAATTTATTTCCTGCGATCTGAGTGGTCGTACTAAAGAATGGGCTGGTTCCATCAATTGTATAATATATCGACGCATTCTCACTACATTCAAAAAAGACCGATACCGAATCTGCCACTCCTTTCTTCACCGAGATATTCACCCGTGGCGGCGTCCAATCGATAAGGTATTGCATCCGGCGTACCGGGCTTTTAAATCCCGCAGGCGACAAGGAATAATACTCCACGGGAAAAACGCCTTCCTTTTCGAATACAATAGAATCTTTAAAGAGGTGAAACATAGTGTCCGGAAGCAGACGCCAATAAATATCAGTAGCCATGCTTTTAGTAAAGATAACCGCTACACGAGTCCGGTATACGCCTCCCTCCGGTTTCATTGAAACGACCGGTTTCTGAAGATCATCCATTAATACTATTTCGCTTCGGTTCCCCGCATTATCAATCGCAAAATAGCGGAGCACCTGTCCTGATTTCATGGGTATCTTCTGCTTATAGACCGGTGACGAGACCGTGGGAGCCTTATTACCGATCTCATAATATATTTGCGCTTGTTCTTTAGTCCAGAGTATGACATAAAAGACATCTTCACCGGCACGCCCCTCGATACGAGCATTTACTTTGGGTGGTGAAAAGTCAAGAGTACATTCCAGGCGTCCTTCTTCACTTTTATTATCCGCCTCATCGACGCCGATAAAACGAATGGTAGTTTCCCCCTGTTTCGATATTCGTATACCATCCTTATACATCAGTGCATTATCATCAGGCGGTGAGCCATCAAATGTATACAGTATTTTTGCCGGCTCCGAAGTAGTAAATGTCAACGTAAATGGTTTTGTATACATACTGGAAACATGAGAAGGCCTGACTACCGGCGGTATCTTATCGTATTTATATTCCCAGATGAAACGCGGTGACATATTCCCGGCTTTATCCCGTGCGAGCGCTTTAATATAGGCCCTTCCTTTATGGGGGAATTCGACCGGTTTGGTGTATACATAACTATTCTCAAATGATGTCGCCTCATCAAGAGCATAGCGGATCTCGGCTTTTTCTTTAGTTGACAATTTAACAATATCAGAGGTTGTGCCTTTTTTAATCGAGTGTCTAATCTTTGGTGGGATGGTATCAATAACAAAACGCGCCTTCAGTATAGTTGACTCGCTGCCATACTTATTCCGTGCAAAATACCGTACCAGCGTAAGACCATACGGACATCCGACAGGAACCTTATAGGGAGTAAACCGCTGAGGTATCGCGTTGGGATCAAACGAGTATAAAATTTGTGCTCCGCTTGATCCTTTAAACGAAAGTGATACCGGATAATTGTATATCCCCGCCGATGGTTGAATTGATGCATACATTGAAGCGGTATCAACGACATAGTGCAGTTCATTACTTCTGGTTATATTCCCGGCCCGGTCAACGGCCGAGATGTACCCGGAAAACGCTTTAGTAATGGTAATTTTGTTTTGAATCGGGACGGTATCTTTTCCCGATGGGTCTATATGCCGAAACAGGCGACATGGCTCATTACTGCTGATCAGGATAGTTACGGCTGATCTGAAAATTCCCGGATCAGGTTTAATGGTAAGCCGGGGTGGTTGGAAATCAAGTGTATATGTCGCAGTATCGCGGGTGGATTTATTTCCGTAGACATCCTCTGCATAATAATAAACGACCGTTCTTCCTGATTTAGAAATACTTATATTCTTTGAATATTTCCGCATCTCCTGATGGGAATCAATGCCAACCCAGATAGTCGCATTTTCATTCGCTTTCAGTAAGATATAAAACGGTGTTGCATGATACCGTTTCTCCGGCATGACTGTTACGACCGGCGGAATGGTATCAAGCCATGTCGGCACGGTATCAGTCCGGCCGTCTGTTATCTGTACCCATACGAAGATAAGACACGTTACACACAGATATCGTATCACTGTTTCTTTCCTGCCATAAGGTCTTTAATTTTTTGCCGCTCGTGAGAACTTTTTGTTTTATTGTATGCCTTCTGCCAATGTTCCATTGCGAGATCACGATACCTTTTATAATCCATATAGATCTGTCCGATAATAAGATCCGGTTCAGGGTCATCCGGATCAAGTTCACTTGCCTTTTTCAGGATGAAAATTATTTTATCGTGATTCCTTCCCCGCTTGAAACGGATAATATCAAACAGGCTTTTTCCTAAACCCAGATGCACCTTCGCATTATTCTTTAAATCTTTATCTTTCAGCATGTTTTCATATTCCGCTACCGCTACTTCATACCACCCCATTTTACGGTAGAGGTCAGGTAACATCAGTCGGTATCTCAGATCCTGTGGAAAATCATTAAGGTATCCTTCAACTATTTTCATAGCATCTTCAAATCGTTTCTGTTTTTCGAACAGAGCGACCAGATTGGTCATGGCATCTCTATGCCCCGGAGACAATTCGAGTATTTTTCTATAGTACAGTTCAGCCTCATCATCCTCACCCAGTTGTGAGGCCAGTTGTGCCTGTAGAATGATAACATCCATACGCCCCGGGGACAGCAGGAGGACTTCATCCAGGCAGGGTACTGCTTTTTTTACTTTCCCGACGGCAAGATAGGCCAACGCCAGATTGTAGAGAATAACTTCGCTCTTTTTACCATATTTATCAGCACGCTTATACGCCTTGATTGCTTTTTTAGTATCACCCGAGAGAAACATGATATTCGCTTGATTATTCAATGCCGACTGCATATTTATTTCATCTTCCGCTGCTTGTTCAAACATTTCCCTGGCGTCACCTTTTCTTTTCATATGCCAGTACAGAACACCGAGATTGAGTATAATTTCATTGAGATCCGGATTCAACTCACGTGCCCGTAAAAGATATTGTTCATCTCTTTCAAACCACCCCAGTTTGAAATAGGTATTTGCAAGATTTATCAAATTAGGCACATTATCAGGATTCAATTTCATAGCGCGTTCCAGCACGTCACAGGACTCCATCATTTTTCCCGCTTCCCTGTACGATTCACCGAGGAAGGAATAATACCGCGTATACTGCGGTCGGTATTCAATCAACCGTCCAAATATCTCTGCCGCAGTTGAGAACCGGCCTATTGACAAATACGCCCTTCCCAGAATAAAATCTGTTTCCAGATCTGAGGGACCTGCCGCAAGCGCACGGGTTAATACTGAAACTGCCCGTTGATATTCCCCGGTAAGGGTATATGCCATACCGATTGCCTTCATACCTGCTGCTGTTTTCTCAAGTAACTCCTTCTTCTTGTTTACATAGGAAAGTGCTTTCTCCGGTGTATCGTTATACAACAGGAATTCAGCCATTTCAGCCGCAATCACCGATGAATTCGGCAACTTTGCCGTTGCCTTTTCAAGATACTCCTGTGCCTCCCTGCGTTTTCTACTCTGGCTATATAACATACTTATACGATATAATGCAAGTGCAAAAGATTCATCCATATCAATGACATGACTATAGGCGGTTATCGCATTATTTATCTGCCTCCGCATTTCATAGCCATAGCCCATGGCATACGTCGGATACACATGTTCATTCTTCATTCTATACGTAACTATTTTTAATCGTTTTTCATCTTCAGGAGAAATGGAATACTTTACTATCGACGAAAGGAACTGATTTAAAAGATCCGAAAAAATCTGCCGGTGTGACGAAAGTGCCCCCCGGACCTTCTTCCTCTTTGTAACAATTTTATTACCAAGTTGTTTTACCGCTTTTAACGTTATCCGGATACTGTCATCATCAGCAGTATAGGAACCGCCGACCGCATAATCCCACTTAAAACGTGCCTGATGATTCAACATCAACGTATCTGATTCAAGCTGCCACACAGAGGAATCAACGCTAAAGAGAAAAATCGGATCCCAGACCTGTATTCCGGAGAGTTCAGACATGTTACGAAAAAAAGTCTCCGGGAATGAATAGCCTATCCAGTCAAGGAGTTTATCATCGGTCTTATTTTTCAGCGGGAAAAGGGCCACACTTACCTGTGCATGCACAGACAATGTTAAAAGAATTATAAGGAGTAAGCATATCTTCTTTATACATCTGTCGGACAATGTATCTATTCTCCGGTTTGTTGAATTTTGCGTTGTAACACAGTGTAGATCAAAGTGTTCCTTTATAAAATATAGTAATTCAATTATAATATTCATAGCACAATATGTCACTGGATTAACAAAAGATCGGCCAAATACAGGGAAATCACAAAAGGATAGCGCTCTTATTTATAAGGTTAAATATTTGAATAAGGAGGTAGTGGGGATTTAAATAAAAGGCTTTCGTACTTATATAATTAGTGTCTTAGTGGCGGTTGAAAAATTCAGGTTAAACCAGTATTGGATAGAGATACTTCATCACCAATCCGGTGATAATCGGAACAGTCAGGTTGTCATTCAACACCAGATTCTGAGAGAGTTTTATTGGAAATAATTCAAAAATGGTTATACATAATGAGGCAATAATAACAAGTGCGAAAGGGATTTTCCCGTGCCATTCATCAAGAAGTAACGGGACATAAGGATACACGAAAAAGAATAATAAAAGGCAGAGAACGAAACATCCGATTGAGCCTTCAAGAGATTTCTTCCCTATCTTTATTCTGCCGATACTCAATCCCACAATTGCAGCGACGGCATCGCCAAGAATAAAAACATTCAATACCATAAAAGAAATAAAGGACTGCTCTGCAAAGAGGAGTGTGCAGAGGAACGATGATGCAAAAATATAGGTTGATCCGGTAAATTTTTTATTTTCTTCGGTACGCAGCATGGATCCTGCCAATGAATAAAACAGTTTCTGTACTGCGGGAACATAAAACCGCACGTATTCAACAACCAATGACAACGCCAACAATACGCCAAGTATTATCATTGGTAAACGTTCAGGTGCACCGGGAATCAGGGGTATATAAAGAACACCCATTGGTATAGTGCACCCTGAAAGTATATGCAATAGTTTTCGATTTATCTCTTCTTTTGTCAAAGGCATTCGCTACTTGTTCCCTTTTTGTTTAGTAATCTCATTCTTCAAATCATTGATATCCATTTTCTTTCCCCTGGCGCCTTTCTTTATAACAAACACGCCATCGGGAAGCCCGGCAGGAACTGCCGCATCACTTTTACAGAGTGGAATTGGATAATCCCAATGATAATAAGTATATGAGGAATAGGTTGGTTCAACCCGGAATACAAATAATCCTCCCTGCAACGAATGAATTTTATCATTTTTAAAAGAGTATACATTCTCACCAGGCCGAATAAATTTTTTCGTCATCAGGGTTGTCGAATCCGATCCCTTCACATAGAAGAGGGACATATAACAATACTCAGTTACTTCTGTTACCAGAGAAAAACTGTCAACACCCTCTTCTTCCCAGAATCCGATTTTCTTCAGTTCCGTACCGATCCAGTAATACTGGGCACCCGATTTCTCCGCGGCAAATGCCTGCCCATACCTTTTCCAGATGGCGATACCGCGCGGCTCAACGAATTGGTTATCCTTTTTCCCAAAGGAACCAAAAATATCTACCAGATTCAGATCATGATCAAATTTTAATATACAGTGCTTTTCTTTATCAGTAACATAAAAGTTATGATAGTAATCAACCGCGCCATAAAAAGCCCGGTATCCCTCCGGCATGGTAATTACCTTCTTTACTTTACCGGAAAAATCCATCTTCCACAGCCGTTTCCCATTCTTATCCGCACAAAAAATCAACTGTTCGTTTTTAAAATAACTCCACCGAAAATTACCGTCTGCTACGGCGAGGGTTGTCGGGCCTTCCTGAAAAGGGGATGGCATATCCGGTGATAGTGTCTGTACTACTCTTCCACTCGTATCAAACACCACGATTCGCCGGTTGCCGGTATCGGTTACATAAATCTTTCCCGCAGCACCGAGAGCAACCTGCATCGGTTCCTTTAATCCCGCATCACCATTACCCGCTCCGTTAAACGCCGTAACCCATTTTACTTTTTTCCCGGGATTAAACAGATAAACAACTCTATTATTACCCGCATCCACCACATAGACATTTCCCTGCGGGTCACAGGCCACGCCTTTTGGAAACATAAACTGTCCCGTACCGCTTCCTTTTTTACCATACGCGGCCAATCCCCACATTGAAACATTATAGATCAACTGATGGCGACCGGAATTCACCCCATAGACAGTAAGCTCATCATCATCATGCTCAGTCGAAGGATCATCGCGTGAAACCATTTTCGTCGTTGCAAGGCCTTGGGGATCTTTAAATCTGGAAAACGGAAGAAACAGGAAAAGATGTGCCTGCGTCGCTTTTCGTATACCGTGTGAATGGCCATAGGGTGGGAACACAAAGGATTTCGAATGGCCGATAAAAAAAACTATTAAAATAGCAAAAGATATTTTAGTGATATTTTTATACATATATATCCTATTTAAATGTACCGGAAACGAGACTCTTAATGCCGGATAGGTATCTTATAAACCGGTATCAGCTCAAGTAATCGGGTATTTTATCCATTTAGTACCTTACAGATTGCTTTCTTGTTTTTTAGGTATTGGTTACAAATTTATTTGTTACAATACTTTATTCCGAATGCTTTCTTCGGTTAGAAAGAAATCTGATAAGGAACTTACTTGCGGGTTTATCCCGCGTTAGA
>JAUVGS010000186.1 GCA_030593665.1 Chitinivibrionales bacterium
GGTAAATGTTGAATCGGTGAGATCTTCGATACCATAAATAAACCACCTGCTTGTAATACTTGATACACAAACAGCAACCAATTCTGAATACACTCCGGTCTCAGCTTCATAAGCAATTTCAGCGGTATAATACTGCATCAATACCGTTGGGAATTCAGAAGCTTTTGCCTTATGAGAGGCATGGGTAAATTTAGGAATAGCAACAGCAGCGAGAATTCCAACAATAGCGATAACAACCATTAATTCAACAAGGGTAAAACCTTTTTTTGTTAATTTCATTTTGTTTCCCTTCTCATTACGAGAATACACGATGATTGGTACTTTTTGTTAAACGAGGTAAAATATAAAGTACAAATTCGGGGTATTAACTCCTTCCCGGACAGGTGTCTGTCCCGTAATCTTTATAGCACTATTATAAATGGTACATGATTTGTGTAATAATGTCAATGTTTTTATGAGAAAACCGGAAAAAAAATGAAAAAACAGAAATCATATTTCCGAAAACGGTTATTCAGGAGCTTTCATATTCAGTTCATGGGATAATACGAGGTGACGTTAATAAAAGCAAGAATTATACTGTGTTATTAGTACCTTACAGATTGCTTTCTTGTTTTTTAGGTATTGGTTACAAATTTATTTGTTACAATACTTTATTCCGAATGCTTTCTTCGGTTAGAAAGGAATCTGATAAGGTACTTACTTGCGGGTTTATCCCGCGTTAGCGAAGTAATAGTTACTTAGGCCGCTTCATAATTATATAAAGATGTTCTACGGGCAGGGTTCCTGATCTGATACTCATGTGGCTGGTAACACTCACAGATTCCCAGCCCTTTGCACCTTCGTCGTTTAAATAATTATACAGCGTTATGTCTGTCCAGTTTTTCTGTACCTTGCCGTTAACATAGTGAATTTTCCACGAAATGTCTTTGGGGAGGACAAATCCGAAGATGCCTTTTCCATGTTTTTCAGCTATTAGAAATTTATGTTCCCAGGTTTGCATCATTAGTATGAGGTTAAGGGATAGTGATTTTAATTGATTACAGTAAGTTAAGCAGAAAGGCATGGAAATGGCCACTGCACAATTCGAATTGGAAATCAATTTCCTAATTCTCATTTGACTTTTCTGCTTCTACTTAATGTTATGCTTTAGTATAATACTATCATGGTACAAATATGTCAACTCAGGTTAATATCCAATATCTAATATCTAAACAATTTTCTAGGCAGAATTCCTTATAATCAACTTGGTCTGCAACTCTTTGTGTTTAATTCCTGTTGTACGTCCTTCAATTTTATCAATGATTAAATCAATAGCATGATCACCCATTTCAAGCTTTGGCTGCCTGACCGTAGTAAGTTCCGGTTCAATAACCTCTGCTGCCGGCAGGTCGTCAAATCCGACAACCGCAAGGTTCCGGGGAGTAGGTATCTCGTTTCGTTTAGCCATTTTTATTATACCTATAGCGACCATGTCGCCGGCAGGAACAAAAATAGCAGTTGGTTTATTAGGGGAAGAATAGATTTTTTCAAACACAGCTTCTCCATCAGCCATTTTTTCGTCAGGAACTTCGAATACCAGACTGTTATCAAACGGGATGTTATGAGATATCAGGGTCATTCTGTATCCATCAAGCCGGTCATCCATAGGCAGTATTCTTTTATTACAAACGACACAGGCAATGGTACGGTGTCCTTTCCCGATAAGGTAGTCTGTTGCATCCTTTGCACCCTGGGTGTTGTTCACATACACCGAATCGAGTATATCACATCTTCTGGCCACTACAACGCATGGTACGTGTTCATCTTTAAAGACCCGAAGCTCCTTTTCCGAGCATGATGCCCCGATCAGAATTGCGCCGTCAATGCGACGCTCACGTGCGAGGCGTTGAAACAGTTGTGATTCGGTTTCCTTCTGGCCGATAGTATCAAAGAGTTGAACCGTGTAATCAATATCCCTGTTGGTGCTTTTAATGCCCTGGAGTATGCGTACTACATACGAGGATGCAAGGTTTGGTACAATCACCCCGATGGCATTGGCTTTCCTTGTTGCCAGACCGCGTGCTATCGCGTTGGGATAATAATTCAACTCCCGTGCAATTTTTAGGACACGCTCACGGGTCCCCTCTGAGATGTTCGGCTTGTTGTTAATGACCATGGATACCGTTGCCGATGTTACTTTTGCGCGTTCAGCAATATCTTTTAATGTTACTGCCATAGTTCCTTCCTTATTAAAACACCTGTCATTTCAAATATAATTCATATCGCTATCACATTAGAAATCAACATCCATTTTCAATTTTACCGATTCGTTTTCAGTATCCAATTCCGGTCGCAGACGTATTTTAATTTTATAGTCATGAAGATGGGCATCAACAGCAGCATCAAAGACACCATAGAAATAGAAGAGTACGAAATACCATAGATAGGTGTTTCTTTTTCTGAAGGCAATGTTGTGTTCTTCATCCCATCGAGCGATATACCATGTTTTCAAATCCGGCTGTTTATTAGACGAGACGGATTGTGTGGATTCAACCTGGTTGCGTTTATTTATACAGTCATTCAGGAGCCGGTTATAGTTGTATGACATATAGGCGAGAAGAGTATGGATTGTCAAGATGAGACCGGCTTTTGAATACGAGCCGTTGTATATCTGGCCCAGACCCAGAAATGGTATTGCAGAGAGCCATGCTGCCGCAGCGGGATTTCGCGGGTTGTTGTTTTTTAAAGCGTTACTACAGTCGAGTGCATCCCATATATTCCACAAGTAAAGCCCCGTCATCCATCCGACTCCATGATACGAAGCGTAGCGTGCGGTTCTCCGGCGGTATCTGGCAAGGTCGTACCCCATTTGAGCATCGATTAAATTGTCATAATGTTGCGTATATGCCGCCATATTTGGCGTATAGCACGAAAGGGTTTCCAGATGCTGATCTATCAAAAGGGAATAATCGTCTATTGGTTTTTGCAGGGTATATTTGTAGCGGTTCATACGATCGGTGGTGTATAATGTCCAGATAATTTCGGTACCCATAAAGAGAACACCTTTTACCCTTTTTCGGCAATATATCTGACCCAATCCCGGCAAAACAGCAGATAGTCCAACGGATTTCAACGGGTTATAGCAGACCGGTTCTGTTAGAGAGGGGTCGTCGGTAAGTTCTGTCGGCGGCATTACAAGTTCAAAGGAATCGGCAGAATCAGTTTGTAGAGAATCATGTAATACCGTTTCCGTATCGTTCGTATCCAGCGAATCCGTAAATGCCGCTTCTCCCAGAACAGTTAGTATAAGAAACAATATTGATTTCATTAATCACTGTGTTGTGCGGTGTATCAGAAATGATGTTGTTGGTTAGTAATAATTAGTTAAGCCCTTAAGCAATATAATACAAGCACGTTGTAAAAAGAAAATTTTACCGGAATAATATGAATTACGAGAGATGAATAAAAATATTCAGGAGGGTTATCACTTAGCCCGATTAATTGGCTCCCTGGCTTCCATGCGGTTATAATCGCCTCTGCTTCGCGGTCATAAACTTCGCCACAAAGCATGCCCTCGATTTTAATCGGGGGACCCTAACGCAGATAAACTGCAAGTAAGTACCTTCACGAAATAATTTTCTGCCAAGAAATGGCAGAAAATTATTTCTAAGGTACTAAATCATGAAGAATCTGGGGGAAAAAAAAGACCGTGTAAATTTATTTTAATTGTAAGCAGCTCTCTGAATTTTATTATCCTTTACCCTATAGATACTTAGTGTCTTCGTGTCTTAGTGGCGGTTGAATAATTCAAGTTAGATTAAATTTCGTTGATATAGAGCGGTTTAAATCCCTTGTATTTCTCATCGAGATAGTTTATAAAAATTGCTTCCGTAACCACATCTTTTTTGATGTTGATAATAAAGCGGTCTGAATAGATGCGGGACATATGAAGGCCTCTGCCGTCTTCATCCAGAAGGCCTTCGCCATGAATATGCCGATCTATTTTAAAGAGCGCCCGTTTCTTGGTCAGTTTTCCACTGGTGTCTAAAACAGAAACACCGTATTTCTCGGAATCCCTGCCGACATAGATTTTTACCGCCTCTGATTCGTCAAGCTCGATAGCGGAGTGTTTTCTATATTTTTCTTTACCGTTTTCATCAACGGGGGCATGGTACACCGCATTGGTAATAAGTTCTTCGAGAAGGATGTTGACAAACGGTTCTGCTTTGTGAAATCGTGAGATGAGATCGATAACATTATCTTCAACAGCACTAATCTGCCGGGAGTTGACAATCGTATATTCTCCCAGGACATTAAAGTCGGGAAGCATATAATTTTCAAGGCCGAAAATTTGTTCAGTTACCAGATTTTTGACGATAGAATTGAATTCATCGAAGTTGAATGGGGTGGATTTTGAAATGATATTCGAGATATCATTTTCCTTTGCCATTCTTACGTAATCATTTACATTATACGCGGTGATGAGGGCTGTTCGGGTGCCGGGATATTTTTCCCTCACCTGCTTAATCAGCTCAAATCCTTTCATACCCGGCATGTTGATATCAGATATTACCAGGTCAATGGATTTTTCATTGAGAACATCGAATGCTTTCCCTGCGTCCTCTGCTGTATACACCTCATAGTGCCTTTCCAGCTCGACCTGGAGCATCTCACGAATAATTGCCTCATCGTCAACGATAAGAACTTTGCCAAACATTGTATCGGCCATAATTTCGTATTAAGCAGGTTATAAATTTATTGTAAGGATACAGTATACCTTTTGCAACAGAATTTTCCTGTTACAATACCATACAATACTATATCATCTTATCAGGAACGATAAAAGTCAATATTTTTATGCGAATATATCGCAATTCTGTGACAGGGTTGTGTCGGAAAACGGCACGCGAATTCCCTGTTTTGAATAAGTGGCTGTTTGAGGGGATTTATTACTATTTGAGGACTCATTCTGAGGATTGTTTTCGTTTTGCTCTGCTACTGCTTCTTCCCGTATTTCGGCGCTCGCCTGTACCTGCGTCTGTGATGCCTGGGCAGCCACGGCCCTGTCCTGAGCTGACGGTTGTGCCGGTGCAAGTGCAGCTTTACGCACGACCTGCATTTTCCGTACTGTAGCTTCAGGGTCTCCGCTTACCGCAGAGGAATCAATAGAGACTTCACCACCCACAGCATAACGTTTTCCATCAGGCCCGGTCTGGTATTCGAAGTTGGCACCACCGCGGACATACTGTCCGCCGGCAGAAATATG
>JAUVGS010000476.1 GCA_030593665.1 Chitinivibrionales bacterium
ATTTTCGTCTTGCGTTGACTGTAGCATGTATAGGCCAGGATATATACATGGATTTTGCAGAAAGAGTAAAAAGGATATTAGTTTTATCGAAGCTAAAGCAATACCGGCGTGGTGTGAATTACCTGATTTCGAGGGATACAAATGGTAAAACGTTCAAACGGTGAACGAATCCAGTTTAGGGTAAGCCCGGGTGAAGTGCGAATTTTAGACAATATCCAGGCGTCAGGCCAGTTCCCAGACAAATCATCAACTGTACGGTTTTGTATAGAGTTTACAAAAACTGTATTATCGGTAATCCCTGCTGCCGTGGGAGAATCATTAATAGCTGCTATGGAGGATCAAGATGAATATAGTAAATAAAACAGAATTGATTATATACTCAAACACAGACATTAGTGGAACACTATCAACAGATGAGGTTTTCACTAAAAAAATAAAAGACGCGATACTTGATAATCTAGATTATAAAGTACGAAGAATACTGATTAGTGAAAAACTAACGGAAATATCAATGACATTATCAGATAATACAATAGTGAACACAGAGGACAATGAGGAAAATAACAAACCGTAGGGAGCAGGACAATAAACCTGCGAACCTTGATTATTACTGCAGTAAATGCGGCAAGGCAGTTAAAAAGGAGGATATTTCAACGCATAAATGTAAAGATAACCCGGCACCGTAACAGCATACCGTTTGTGTATAATTTACAATATGAAGTACCGGGTACTACAAATACATAGTAATTTTATATAAATGTTTTGGTCTTTAGTAAATTACAATACCCTTTGTCTTTCTTACCTTTGACTGAACAACGGGTTTACCACTTTCATCAGTCTCACCGCTATGTATCGCTGCAAAGAACTCTTTTGCCTCTTCGGGATTACGCAGGAACTTACCGGCGGTTGTTTCCTCAACTAACTGAGACATCTCATTAACGTTTTTAGGATATGCAGACTCAACGAGATCCGCATCACCAAATACATTACCCCACATGAGTTTGCCGGCAGGGGTCAGGTATGCATCGAACATAGCATCAGCGAACATACTCTTGACATCGGTTCGAGTACCAGGCGCAGGTGTCTGAGGATTAGATGCAGGTGTATGAACCTCAGGACGACCGGGAGGGGATAGCGCACCATATCCAGGCTGTGCAGAATATGACACAGGTGTCTGTACTGGATTATACTGCGGTTCCGGCAGTCCTGGGGATTCAATGGAAATGTCCTTTAGTCTATCACGGTCAAGTGTATCGCACCGGGCGCAGTTCTTCATATTATTGATCTTTGAAAGCACATCACCGATAGCGTATTTATCTTTATCGTACCACACGTACATGATAACATGCCGGTTGGACACATCATCAAATCCTAACATCGCACGATATCCATGCACAGGATCAGATATGGGCTCAACAGGCCGGGCTTCCGGAAAGATTTCAAGTTTCCACTCTGACCCCTCATCAATTATTTTTGCCATATTATTCACTCCGGAATTTCATTAACAGGCCGACTACGCACTTCATGAACCGTTCCCTCGTCACTTTGAATCGTATCAACAATCACTTTAGGTTTTGTCAATACTTTGGGCGCAGACATATTTAAAAATGGATTAACAGGCTCAGGTCGATTAACAGGCATTTCAACTTCCTGTGCCGGTGTAAAACTCTGAGTAAACAGGGATTTAGTAAAATCTTCCCTGATCTTCTGTTTACCCTTTTCAAGATCAAGAGTTTCCTGGTCTACAAGAAACTTTTTAGATTCCATGTCGATCTGGTGATCAACTTCTTTCATCCGGATCTTATCTTCAACAGATGTGCCGGTATTATTATTCACCAGCCCGATTGATTCAAGGTCCTGGATAGTTTCCCTTAACTCATGTGCCTGGTCTCTGAATGTTGGGCGCTGCTGTGTATTTTCAATCTTCTTTTCAAGCTGCTGAATATACTGGATAACAGCATCATTTGCGCTTGAACTGCCGTTTGGTCCCTGATTAACAGAATCTAACCGGGAATG
Source organism: Chitinivibrionales bacterium (assembly GCA_030593665.1). The sequence continues at coordinate 2,017 of JAUVGS010000476.1, forward strand.
CAGAGATTTTATTTCATCCTTCAAGTCATGGATAATCTCACTTGCAGAATTATCACGCTCGGGCTGCATTTCCTTCATAAGCCCGAACATCTCACGCATGACAGTAGTGGTTGATTCCTGCTGCTGTGGTTCCTGCTGTTGAGGTTGCTGCTGCATCCAGGGAGGATACATACCCTGCTGATACATACCGGGATTCCCGGCCATTTGTGACATCTGGTTTGACGGTTGCACGAACATCCCGGATAGTGTATTTAGTGCTGCCGGGTCTGCATCAGATAATTGTTCCATGAACTCAGCTCGTTTCTCTCCTTCCATCCGCATCAGTTGACTCATAAACTGAGCCTGTGGAGACTGCGCACCGAACAGGGGTTGCTGCGGGAACTGCTCGGGCGTTCCCGGCGACTGTTCACCTGGGGTAAATGTATCAGTCCACCCATCTCGAACCCGGTCAACTTCACCACGTTTTTGTA
>JAUVGS010000433.1 GCA_030593665.1 Chitinivibrionales bacterium
TCTTGTGCGGATTGTACCGGTATCGCGCCGTTTTTTATAAGGTTATAGGTCCCATGGCTTTTATCCGAGAATATCGAACCGGGGACTGCAAAGACATCTCTTCCCTGCTGTATTGCATAATGTGCGGTGATAAGGCTTCCGCTTTTTCGCTTGGCCTCGACAACACAAACACCGGCGGAAAGGCCGGAGATTATTCTGTTACGGCGGGGGAAATTGTATGCCAATGGCGGTGTGCCAAGCGGGAACTCTGAAACAATAGCACCGTGGTGCGCTATCTGTTCAGCTAGTTTCTTGTTTGATGCCGGATACATTTTATCTGCACCGCAGCCGAGTACAGCGACCGTCTTTCCACCGTTTTCAAGGCATGTCTTATGAGCTATTGAATCGATTCCCATGGCAAGGCCGCTGATGATAGCGAGATTGTGTTTCGTGAGATCCCGGACAATATGTGCAGTGGCATTTTGACCATAGGTCCCCGGATGCCGCATCCCGACAACCGCGACACAGTGTTTTGTGAATACCTCTTTAGATCCTTTTATATACAGGACCGGCGGCGGAGCAAATATTTCCCGCAGCAACGGGGGAAACGTATCATCGTTTAACGTGACAACAGTAATATCATGTTTCTCAGCCAGATTCAGTTGTTCTTCCGCTTGTTTTAAAAGCTCGGAATTTTGAATCTGGTTCACACAGGCATCAGATAGAATCCCTGTTTTTCTGAGAGCAGATGCCGATTTCTTGAAAATGGTTTCCGGAGAATCGTAAATAGAAAGAAGCTGTTTTATTCTAACCGGCCCGAGGCCCTTAACTGCATTAAGCGCAATACAATGTAACGGCATATAATACTCTGAATTATGTTAAATTTTTTTAAATTAGGGCTAATAAAATATGTTCTGCCGATTATCGATCATGATTGTGATTTGATAATTATTGTTGTTATTATGCCATTCGTAGGGGCTAATTGTATCGTAATAAAAAAATATGTAGGGGCTTAAAATTTTAAGCCCCTACATGCCCCGACATGTTTTTTTACGGATTAAGATTTCTAAAAAGATTCTTCGCTGATGTAACAGAAAATCCTTCCACAACAGCGATCTTATCCAGTGATGCTTCCCGTATTCTTTTAACCGAACCGAAATGGCGCAGCAATGCTGAAGCTCTCTTCTTTCCAACACCTGGAACGGCCTCTAAAGAGGAGGCGCTGAATTGTTTTCCACGCAGCAGTTTATGATACGATAGTACCCAGCGGTGTACCTCATCCCTGATACGCTCTGCCAGTTTACGAACCGGGTGGTTGGAAGGTAGTTGTACCGGTGTGTCGATATAGGGAGAAAACAATATTTCCTCTTTTTTAGCAAGTGCAATGACCATTGGAGGGTTTTCAAAAGCAGCGAGCGGTTTAATAGCAGAAGACAATTGCCCCTTGCCACCGTCAATGAGGAGTAAATCAGGAAATGGCTTTTGTTCGTTACGAAGTCGTATAAGGCGGCGGCTTACCGCTTCCATGAGCATGGCAAAATCGTTCTGGCCAGAGACTGTTTTTATTTTATAGCGGCGGTATAGGGATTTATCCGGTACGCCATTGGTAAAATGGACCATACCGGCGACAGTAAATTTGTCACCGAGGTTTGAGATGTCAAATGCTTCTATATGTTCCGGAAACCGTGGAAGGTGTAAAATGTCCATGAGTGCCTGGAGGATAGAATCGGTATCGTCAGGGGATTTCTGGGCGAGGTATAACTTCGCATTCTTTTCAGCAAGCCTGACCAGTTGCGCTTTATTACCCCTTTGTGGAATGGTAATATGAACGGTGCCGGCATTTTCCTTTGCAAACCATGATTCAAGGAGCGGTTTGTTAAATTTCTTTTGGGGTGGCAGGATAATATCACGGGGCGGATCATCGAGTGACTTCCGGTAAAACTGAAGGACTACAGACTCGTGGTCGGTATAGGGCGTGTCCCAAATCCGGCGTTTGAAAAGGAAATGCCGTTTGGAAAGAAGCAATCCCTGGCGAAATAAGAGAACACAGAGACAGGTGTAACGGCTCGCTTCGTGGATACCGAAGACATCAAAATCCGTTTGCGGTGTTTTGAGATCAACCCGCTGCAGATGCGATGCCTTGCGGATGAGATTGATTTGATCGCGGTAAGAAGCGGCTTCCTCATAGTCAAGTTTCCGAGAAGCGTTCTTCATCCGTTTTTCAAGGAGTGCGATGATATCCTTGCGCTGCCCCTTTAAAAATTGTATCAGCATTGATACATTCCGGCCATACTCCTGTTCGGAGATATAGCCGGCGCATATACCGTTGCATCTACCGATCGAGTAGTTGATACAGGGGCGTATCGGTTTTTTCAGGGGCAATTTCCTTTTACAGCTTCTTATCTTGAAGATCATTCGCGCAAAATCCATCACCTTGCGCATCGTGCCGACATCGGTGAATGGGCCGAAATATTTTGCCCTATCGTTTTCAACCCGCCGTGTAATAACCACACGGGGAAACGATTCGTTAAGAGTGATTTTTATATAGGGATAGTGCTTGTCGTCCTTTAAATCGAGATTATAGGGCGGTTTGTGATTCCTTATCAGATTGGCTTCAAGAATAAGTGCTTCTGTTTCATTGTTTGTCGCAATCCATTCAACGGATGACACCTTATCGAGCATATGGGGTATCTGGAATCTCCCATCATGCGTGTCAAAAAAGTAGGACCGGACGCGATTTCTTACATTGAGCGCTTTCCCGATATACAGATACCCGCCGCTTGCATCCTTCATAAGGTA
>JAUVGS010000257.1 GCA_030593665.1 Chitinivibrionales bacterium
CGGGAAGAATAAATAAATTTGTCTCCTATGTCAAAGCCGGCGGCCCGGTAATGGTACCGCTTTTGCTGCTGCCTTTCTGGGCACTCTTCCTTATTATTCTTAAGTTGATTCAATTCGCTATTAAACGCAGAACCGGTTCAAACCTGAGCCACCAGGTACTTGCAAAGCTTAAGAATGAAGACGTCCATGCCGCCCGTGACTTTGTGAAAAAGAAAAAGGGCGTCGTCGCAAAAGTCGTTGCCACCTGCCTTGACCATTCAGAGTGGAACCGCGACGCCGCGGAAAAGGCTGTGAAGGGAATTATTATTGAGGAATTACCGCAGTTGAATAAACATCTCAGCACCCTTGCAGTCATTGCCGGGGTAGCTCCGCTTCTGGGTCTGCTGGGTACCGTAACCGGTATGATCAATCTTTTTGAGGTTATTACCAATTACGGCACCGGGGATCCTAAAATTATGGCCGGCGGTATCTCAGAAGCGTTGATTACAACTCAGACCGGATTAACCATAGCAATTCCTATTTTACTGTGTCACAATTATATCCGTAATGTGCGGGATAAAATCAAAGCAGAGATGGAGAAACATGCCATACTGATACTGAACACATTATGGCCAAGTGGTGATAAATCAGGTGGTAAGAAGTAATGTATCTCTATAATCTGTTTATAGCCTCGTTTGAGAAGGGCGGCATTATTATGTGGCCTATTTTCGGGGTGTCTATTGTGGCCTGGGTAATCGGGATCGACAAACTCTTTTATCTGAATAAATTTATAAGAGCAAGAAAACGGTTTCTTGATGTCCTTAGTAAGGGAAAACTCGAAAAAACGGCCTCTTTTTCATCGGGCAGCAGTATCTATGATTCCCTGCTGAAGAATATAAAAAAGGTTAAAAATGGTGAGTGTACCTATTCCTACATATTTCGTGAGTTTCTTATTTTTTCCGTCGATGATCTGGAAAAGAATCTTTCGACTATGAATGCATGGATATCGACCGCGCCGCTTCTGGGACTTCTCGGTACTGTCGCAGGCATGATTCATACCTTTAATGTAATTACCGAATTTGGTATTGATAATCCCAATCTCATGGCTGAAGGTATCAGTATCGCGCTATTGACAACGCAGGCAGGGCTGACTGTGGCCTTTCCGGCAATGCTGTTTCATAATCATTTGTTGAGTAAAAAAAATATCCTCGTTGGGTTATTAATGAAAGACGGTAAGGAAATGGCAGCGAAGTTTGAGGGGACTCAACCGGAATGATATAAAAAAGTGTGTACAAACGTGTACTAACCGTTGTTATTTCATACCTTCACGGCATTTTAAGAGTAAATTAATGATATGTATACAAATTTAAACCTACTTAAAAGATAAGGAGATAACAGTATGAGAGGATTCATTAATCTTATATTAGTTTTTGCAATACTCTGTAGTGTAAATTCTTCCGCAGATGTTGTTAAATATGCCGGCGCCAGGCAATCAAAGCATTTTGAGTACTCAGACGCTGAATGGGTTAAAATCGCGAAGAATATGGCCTCCTATTTTCCCGGTTCAACTCCGACACTTTTCTGGATTGTCGGTTGTCTTGGTGATGGTGGTACCTGCGCTCTTGAATTTCCCGGTGGACCGCTTGATAACGCGACTTTCGAATACGATGACTGGCATGACGAGACACTTAAATATTTCGATGATAATGGTGTGAATGTCTTTTTGCAGGTAGAATCCGGCTGGTGTGATTTAAGTGAACTGATTGATGTTGTGCTCAACCAATATGGTGATCATAAGTGTGTCATCGGCTACGGCGTCGATGTCGAATGGTACGACAATATTGACGGTGAAGGTACTCCGGTTACCGATGCTGTTGCCAAACATTGGGAGCAAAAAGTAAAGGCTCATAAAAGCACCTACAAGATGTACCTGAAACACTGGGAAGTTGAGTTTATGCCGCCGACTCATCGCAGTGACATTATATTTGTTAATGATTGTCAGAAAATGGAGAATAAATGGAGACTACAGGAATACCTCTATAAATGGGGACGTGAATTCAGAGGAAATACAATAGTGTATCAGGGAGGGTATCCGGATGACTATAACTGGTGGGGCAGCATGGCTAATCCACCGGAAGATATTGGTAATGCCGTAGCTGATGTTATCAACTCCGATCAGGATATGGGAATGGTCTGGGTGGATTTTACACTTGATCCCAATGAATATGAAGAGATAGCTGGCCTTTTTGATTCCGATTTTACTCAATCCAAGCTGGAAGTTTATACAAAAGCTTTTAAACTGGGAACCATTACACTCAGTCCTGCCGGAGGATCGTATGATTACGGCACACAGGTTACTGCTACCGCAAAACCCAATCCTCAGATACTGTTCAGGGCATGGGCTGGTGATGTTTCAGGTAGTAATGCCAGTGTAACTTTTACCGTTACCAAAAATATGCATATTGACGCGCTTTTTGGTTATAGCGCTACCAATATAACAGATTTGCTTGATGATGCCGAAGATGGTAATGGCCAGACCCTTTTAGAAGGCGACTGGTTTACCGGTGATGACAGCCCATCCGACAGCAATAATAGCGGTGCTTCAATAATTACTCCAAAGCCCGGTGCCGCGTTTACGATGACTTCCGGCGGAGCGCATGGCAGTAAGCATGCCGCGAAGATTAATTACAAAATCGATAATGGAACCCTTATCTATCATGGTCATGTAAAATTCGGCTGCTGGGTTGATAATGCCAAGGCTGATTTCAGTGAAGCCACCGGATTGAGTTTTTATCACAAAGGAAGTACCTGTAAAGTCCAATATGAAACAAAAGAAGTGGTTGATACAGCGTATTTCTTCCATTTTGTTGAGGAGCACAAAGACTGGACACTGGTTGTAGTTGATCTTGATGACTTTAAACAACCGACTGATTTCGGGGTGCCGGTTTCTTTAAAAAGGGAAAATATAACCGCAGTATCCTGGGAAATGATGGATCGTAACGACATATCTGAAGATGTATGGATTGATGATTTGAGAATTACCGGTGTAGAATTTGATAATACAGGGATAAAGCAGTCTGGTGTACCAAATCAAATCACTGCTATGAACATGAAAGTTACCAATCGAACATTACAGGTATCATACTCTTTTTCGGATAATAACCCCGTAAATATTTCTCTGTTTACTCCAGAGGGAAAACTGGTTAAGAAGATTCAGAATATCAGTTCCAAAAACGGAAAGCAGTCTGTCGCAATTGATATCAGTGCATTGGCGAGCGGACTCTATTTTGTTAAATTGCAGGGAGTTAAGAGGGGTTCAAACCTGATTCACCGGAAATTTGTTTATGCGCGGTAAGGAGTGATATAAACAAACGCTCCGAATCTGATTTTAATAATGCCATGGCTCGCTCAAACCAGCCATGGCTTTTTTTATTGGGAACAGATCAAGTTTGGTGTAAGTACATATTTCCTGAATTCAATCCATTTTTAAAAAAAAATCAGAGAAAATATTAAAATTGTGATCTTCGTAACTGACAATTGTTATTCCATAATGTAGTTTTTTTATAATGATTTCGTATTTGTATTATTTTCAGGGGAAGCGTATATGGCCGATAAAAACCGGCATGATATTAACGATTTCTATTTTGTAAGAGGCAAAAAAGAAGCCGGTCCCGATCCCGAACCTTTCAATGATAATAGTGAAGAAGAATCCGTTGTTGAAAAAGCGCCGGATCCTGAGTATAGTATTACCTCACTTACTATAATTGAACCTGACAGCGGTTTTCAGATAAATAAACCATTTGATATTTCAGGAGAAGTTGAGAATCTGCATCTTCATGCCATAAAACGCAAAAAGATACTACTTTATCCGGCAGGTGTATATAAAGAAAAAGAGGACATTTTTGTGCCTGGCGGAATTGAGGTTTTTATTGATAAGAATTTTAAATTCCGGGGTATCTGTAAATATTTATTTGAGCCGCAGGCGTATGTGGATGACCGTGAAAAAACTGAAGATGCAGAGTGGGAGTTGTACTGCACTGCTGAAGGTACAACTGCTAAAGAAACATATAAAAGTGAAAGTGTCAGACCTCTGGACATAGTGCCATTTTTAGTCGAAAAACACAATATCAGCTATTCAAAACCGTTGCTGGTCTCGCACGCGTGCGCGTAGGTACATATTATATATATGCGATACGGTAGAAAATTTGCAAAAAGCCTTTAGA